>CAZSME010000001.1:0-29691 GCA_964607665.1 uncultured Nitrospirota bacterium
AAGTCGGCCCGTTGGGCCGCCTGTAAAACCGAGTTAGGGGGCGACGCGAGCCCCTATAATAAATAACTATGATTCCACTTTCATACTACGTTGTCGCCTCCACGCTGATGTTTCTGATCGGCCTGGTGGGCGTTTTGGTGCGGCGTAACTTTTTAATTATTCTCTACTCGATTGAATTGATGCTGAATGCCGCGAATATCAATTTGGTCGCCTTCTCGCACTACTTGGAGTCGCTCGTTGGCCAGATTCTTTCTCTATTCGTCATTACAATCGCGGCGGGAGAGGCGGCCATTGGCCTGGCGATTATCGTTGTCCTGTTCCGAAGACGGGCCACCACCAACGTGGATGAACTCGACTTACTCAAATGGTAGAACTCGTTTCGATCTTACCGCTCATCGCCCTGCTGATCCCGCTGACTGCGGCAGGACTGATTCTTTTATCGGATAAACGTCCGAATCTCCGAGAGACCTGGTCGATTGTCGCCGGCATCGTTCAGCTTCTGGTTGTGCTTTCGATGGGGCCCGCGATTTTCGCCGGTGAGACAATCGTCTACCCCCTTTACACATTCCTGTTCGGCCTGACAATGAAGCTTCGGGTCGACGCATTGGGCTTTATGTTTGCCGCGATTGCCTCGTTCCTGTGGATCGTAACGTCGCTCTATTCGATCGGCTATATGCGGGGAAACCACGAGCAACACCAAACCCGTTACTTCACCTGTTTCGCGCTGGCCCTGTGCTCCACCCTGGGCGTCGCCTTCTCCGCAAATTTGCTGACGCTGTACCTCTTCTATGAAATTCTCTCGCTGATCACCGTTCCGCTGGTCGGACACAAAGAAACGGCCGAGTCTTCCGCGGGTGCGTCGAAATATCTGATCTATCTGGCCGGCACCTCCAAGACCGCGCTTTTGGCGGCGATTGTACTGACATACAGCGTCGCGGGCACGTTAGACTTTGCGGCCAATGGCCTGTTTTCTGGCCTGGAAACCGGACAGGGCCGGATGAGTTCCGGCATGCTCACGCTCATTTATATCCTCTTTTTAGCCGGATTTGCGAAAGCGGCCATCATGCCGTTACACAGTTGGCTGCCTGCCGCAATGGTCGCGCCGACACCGGTTTCCGCGCTGTTGCACGCAGTAGCGGTCGTAAAGGTCGGCGTCTTTTGTGTGCTGCGGGTGATCTTACATGTGATCGGTGTTGATCTGATGGAGGCATTAGACCTGGGGGCTCCGACCGCGTTCTTTGCCTCGTTCACCATCCTGATGGCCTCGATCTATGCCCTCACGCGAGACAATCTCAAGGCGCGACTGGCCTATTCGACGATCAGCCAGCTCTCGTATGTTATTTTAGGCGGCGCGCTGCTTTCCCCCAGCGGAATCATGGGCGGTATTGTTCATATCGCCGCGCACGCCTTTTCCAAAATCACCCTCTTCTTCTGCGCCGGATCGATCTATGTGGCAACACACAAAACCAATATCAGCGAGCTTTCCGGCATCGGCCGCAAAATGCCCTGGACAATGACCGCGTTTACCCTCGGCGCGTTTGGGATGATTGGCGTACCGCCTCTGGCCGGTTTTTTGTCCAAATGGTATCTTGCTGTCGGGGCGATCGAAGCGCACTCGATCCCGATTCTGATTATTCTACTGGTCAGCACCCTGTTAAATGCCGCCTATTTTATCCCGGTCATCTATAAGGCCTTTTTCGAGACACCAACCGAGGAGCACGCAACGAGTTGGATTGGAGCGCCTCACCCACAGAGTCTGGGCGCGCACGCGGCGCACGATCCTTCTGATATTAAAGAAACCCCGTTCATCGTGGTGCCGTTAACGATAACGGCCATCGGATCGATTTTAATCGGTCTTTTCCCGTATTACGTTCTTGAACTTGCCGAAAAGGTGATCTCATAATGGAGTGGTTACATCCATCCGTCTTGTTTTTCCTGGGTGCCGTGCTTCTGCCGTTTGTAAAAGAACGGCAGAGGGGCATCGTGTTAATCGGCGCGCCGACATTGGCGTTTCTCTCCCTGCTGGTTGTTCCGGAAGGGGATTACGGTCAGATCACGCTGATGGATATGTCGTTGACCTTCGGCCGGGTGGACCGGCTCAGCCTTCTGTTTGGATATATCTTCACGCTGATTGCGATGATCGGGATGGTCTATTCCCTTCATGTCAAAAAGGTCGCCGAGCATATCGCGGCGCTGCTTTACGCGGGATCGGCGTTAGGCGCAGTTTTTTCGGGCGATCTGATTACCCTCTTTCTTTTCTGGGAGGGGATGGCCTTCACCTCCGCGCTTCTGATCTTTTTGGGCGGGAACAACGCGGCCGCGTTTCGTTACCTGCTGGTCCATATCTTCGGCGGGGTCTGCCTGTTGGGCGGTATCGTGATTCATCTGGCCGCGGGAAACGATCCGACCTTCTCGTCTTTTACCGATCTCGGATTTCACGCCGGACAAATGCCGCTTGGCGCCACATTGATCTTAATCGGATTTATCGTGAACGCCGCGGTTCCACCGATTCACGCGTGGCTTTCCGATGCCTATCCCGAGGCCAGCGTAACCGGGATTGTTTTTTTAAGCGCGTTTACGACGAAAACCGCGGTGTATGTCCTCGCCCGTGGATTTGCCGGGTTTACACCGTTAGCCTGGCTGGGGGCGGCAATGACCCTTTATGGAGTGCTTTATGCGATGCTGGAAAACGATATCCGAAGACTGCTGGCCTATCATATTATCAGTCAGGTGGGTTTTATGGTCGCGGGGGTTGGGATTGGCACCGAGATGGCGATCAACGGCGCGGTGGCCCATGCCTTTGCCCATATTCTTTACAAAGCCCTGCTGATGATGGGAATGAGCTCGGTCCTTTTTATGACCGGAAAAAGAAAGGCCACGGAGCTGGGCGGCCTTTATAAAGCGATGCCGTTGACCTTCTTCCTTTACATGGTAGGTGGGTTCTCGATTTCCGGTGTCCCGTTTTTGAACGGCTTTATCAGTAAATCGATGACCATTTCCGCCGCCGCCGAGGCCCATATGATCCCAATTTTTCTGATGATGATGATCGCCTCCTGCGGCACCTTTCTCTCGACGACGCTCAAGTTGCCGTATGCGGTTTTTTTAGCGGAACGGAAAGGAGAGACCCTAACAGCAACCGACCCCCCTAAAAACATGATCGTCGGAATGGGACTCGCGGCGTCACTTTGTCTGCTGATCGGCATTGTTCCGAGCCTGCTTTATAATATTCTCCCTCATCCGGTTGATTACCATCCTTACACCGCCGAACATCTTGTCGGCGCGCTTTTGATGCTTTCATTGACCGGTGTCGGGTTCTTTCTTTTTCTCAAAACGCTGTCGCCGCACGAAACGATCAGCCTCGATACCGATTGGATCTATCGAAAGGGGGGGGCGTTTTTTCTTCGTCTGGCGCAGGGGCCGATTTCGGTGTATGAGGCCTTTGTCACTGAATTTTATCGGAACGGGATCATTCGTCCGATGAAGCGGTTTGTTGCCGCATGTGGGCGTTTTGATCTTTACATCATCGATGGCGCGGTAAACGGCGTGGGGGATGGCGCCTTCGGCGGGGGACGCCTTTCAAACCTGTTTGAGAAATATGTGGTCTACGGATTCATTAACATGACGGGGTATGCCAATCACCTGGGGGCCAAGCTCTTTCGACGCCTTCAAACCGGCTCGGTCCACAACTACGCGATTATAATTATTATTGGCATTTTTTTACTGGTGAATATTTATTTTATTTTCCGAAACCGGCTGTGAGGCTTCTACCGTCATTCCGGCAATGTTTAAGCCGGAATCCAGAATCTTCAGAAAGGCTGGATTCCGGACAGAGGCATTCCGGAATGACAGCAAGAAAAGAACTTTTTATTAAAGTGTAAATGAGTCAACGCAAACTATGTGAAGAGACCCATGCCGACAATTTCGATGTTTTACGGTATAGTCGTTCGGATCTATTTTGCACCGGGTGAACATAATCCGCCGCATTTCCATGTTTACTACAACGAGTACAAGGCGTCAGTGGATATTCGGACATGTGAAATCATAGAAGGCAATCTGCCCCGCAGGCAACAGAAGCTGGTCTTGGCCTGGGCAGAACTTCATCAGGAGGAGCTGATGGCAGATTGGAACCTGGTAATGAATGGGGAGAACCCATTCGCGATTCAACCGCTTCAGTAAGGAGGAATAAAAATGCACCCATCCGTAGTAAAGGTTGTTCCCAACGAAGACTTTACACTTTCAATGGTGTTCAGTAATGGCGAGGAGGGCCTTCTTAACATGAAGCCCTATCTTGATTTTGGGGTGTTTCAAAAGATTAAGGCATATGGATATTTTAAGCAGGTTCACGTTGCCTTTGACACCATTCAATGGGATTGTGGTGTTGATCTTGATCCGGAGTTTGTATACGACAAATGCGAGAAGACCACACATGCAGGGTAAAGCTAAAAGCTCCCCCTTACTGAAGAAGGGGTTAGGGGTGGTTTGGAAGGACAAGTCAGGATAACAAAATAAAACATGCTAACCACGCTGGGTGAAATTTTTACGATGCATCAGATCGGATTTCCGATCCTGACGCTGATTGTCTTTTTGCCGATCCTCACCGCGCTTTATCTTTCCCGTCTCAAAGATGAGGGGGAGATGCGGATCTTCGCGGCCTCCGCAACGCTGCTCACCTTCCTCATTTCGTTACTGCTTCCGATCTTTTTTCAACGCGGCATCGCCGATACGCAGTTTGTCGAACGGCTCCCCTGGATCCCCACCCTGGGCGCCTCGTACCATCTCGGCGTCGATGGGATCAGCCTCCTGCTGGTCAACCTGACTACTTTTCTTTCGTTTCTCGTCGTTGTGTTTTCATGGGAGGGAATCGCGCATTCGTTCAAACAATATCTGATCTGCCTGCTCGCCCTCGAAACCACGATGCTGGGTGTTTTTGTCTCACTTGACCTGCTGCTTTTCTTTCTGTTCTGGGAGATCATGCTGATTCCGATGTATTTCCTGATCAAAGTCTGGGGGGGGGAACGGCGCGATTACGCCTCATTGAAATTTGTCCTCTATACCCTTCTGGGATCGGTGCTGATGCTGATCGGCTTTGTCATCCTCTATCTAAACTACCATGAATTCGCAATGCAAAACGCCCTTCCCAGAAAATATTCGTTTGACCTGCTCGACCTTCTGAAAGCGCCAATAACACCGGGCAAGCAAATCGGGGTGTTCCTACTCCTTTTCTTCGGATTTGCGTTTAAAGTGCCGATGTTCCCGTTTCATACCTGGCTTCCCGATGCCCATGTTGAGGCGCCAACAGCCGGATCGGTGCTGCTCGCCGGCGTCTTGCTGAAGATGGGAACATACGGCTTTGTCCGTTTTTCTCTGCCGTTGCTGCCGCAGGCATCACAGGCACTCGCCCCGTTGATGCTGATGCTAGCGGTGATTGGGATTGTCTATGGCGCGTTGCTGGCGCTGGCCCAGAACGATATGAAAAAGCTGATTGCTTATTCGTCCATCAGCCATTTGGGATTTGTCATCCTCGGCATTTTCACGTTAAACAAAACGGGGATTTCCGGCGGAATGATCCAGATGATCAATCATGGGATTTCGACCTCCGGACTCTTTTTGGTAGTCGGATTTCTTTATAACCGATGTCACACGAAGCTCATTGCCAAATTCGGCGGCCTGGCCAAGCCGGTTCCGATCCTGGCCGGTTTCTATCTCTTGATCTCTCTTTCATCATTGGCCTTCCCCGGCACAAACGGATTTGTCGGAGAGCTGCTCATTCTATTGGGCGCCGCGGAAAACCACCTGCCGTATCTGATCCCCGCTATTTTTGGCGTGCTTTTGGGGGCCGCTTACCTGTTCTGGCTTTATCAACGGGTGATGTTGGGAGAGGTCACGGAAGAAAATGCGACGCTGATTGATCTGAACCGCCGAGAGATTGGGATTTGTGCCGCGTTGACTGCCGTCATTCTCTGGGTCGGGATTTATCCGACCCCCTTTGTACGGATAACAGACGGATCCGTCGGCTATCTCATCTCACGAATGGAAGCCGGCCCGTTGGAAGAGGCGGCGCCGCTGTTGGTAAAAAACGATGGGACAGGAAAAGGTCAATGAGTACTAACCCCCTTAATCCCCCTTTGAAAAAGGGGGAGATAAGGCAAAAGAACCCTCCATTAAAAACTCCCTTTTTTCTAAAGGGACCGGCATTCATTCCCCCCTTTTCTAAAGGGGGGCTAGGGGGGTTAAAGAAGAAGCACGATCGGCCACAATGACTGAACATCTTTTATCGATCATTCTTTTCGCGCCCTTTGCCGGGGCCATCCTCCTGTTCTTTGTCGGCAATGACCGCCCCAACATCATCAAGGCGATTACGACTTTTTTCGGGGGCGTCTCGCTTGCCGGCGCCGTTTCACTGCTCTACCTCTTCGACTACAACCAGAACAACTTCCAGTTTATTGAACGATGGCCGTGGTCGGACACGTTGGGCATCTCGTTTTATATTGGGGTGGATGGAGTCGGCGCGCCGATGGTTCTGGCCTCTTCGCTGCTGATGTTTGCCGGCATCTTTGTCTCCTGGCATGTTCAGGACCGGCTTCGTGAATTTTATATCAATCTGCTGGTTTTAGGCTCCGCGACGATGGGGGTCTATATGTCGCTCGATCTTTTCTTCCTGTTCTTTTTCTACGAGCTTTCGGTCATTCCGATGTATCTTTTTATCGCGATCTGGGGACGGCACACCAAGGGGTATCTCGATATGCAGGGAAATCCCACGCGCGACTCCGTCGGCTTTATCTTCAACTTTAATCACAGCAGCAAAGAGTACGCGGCGATGAAGCTGACGCTTTATATTTCGGCCGGCGCGGTCGCAGCCCTGCTGGGGATTCTGCTGATCTACACCCACTCGGGGCTTCAGACATTTGATCTTTTAGCCATTATGGAAAAGGGGACGCTTTCGACCGGCATGAAAGAGGTCTGTTTTCTGCTGATCTTTTTGGGTTTCGCGCCAATTGCGGCGATCTGGCCGTTTCACTCCTGGTCTCCGGTCGGTTATGCCGCCGCGCCCGCAGCCGCCAGCATGATGCACGCAGGGGTATTAAAGAAGCTGGGCCATTTTTCGATCATTCGAATCGGGTTCACCCTTTTTCCTGAAGCAACGGCCAAATGGATGCCGGTGATTGCCATCCTCTGTATCCTCAATATCGTTTACGGGGGACTCGTGGCCTTTTTGCAAAAAGACACCAAGTTTGTGATCGGCTATTCCAGTGTCGCGCACATGGGGTATATCTTTTTGGGGATGGCCTCGCTCAACCTCATCAGTCTTACCGGCGCCGTCTTTTTTCTCTTTGCCGACGCGATGGCGATGGGTCTGCTCTTCGCACTTGCCGGACATATTTATTATCAAACCCACACGCTGGATATCCCTTCGATGGGAGGCCTCGCGCGGAAGATGCCTTTTATTGCGTCGCTTTTTGTGATTGGCTCTGCCGCCTCGTTTGGTCTTCCCGGCGGCATGAATTTTATTGGGGAGCTGCTTGTCTTTGTCGGATCGTTTCGGGTCTATCCGGTTCAAACGGTGTTGGCCGCGATGGCGATCACGTTGACCTGGTCGTATTATTTTCGCATGATTCGGTCGATCTTTTTTGGAGAGGCCGATCCGGCGATGGCCGATGTCGCGGACGCGACACGGTTCGTGCAGAAATTCCCGTTGATTTTACTCGCGGCGATGACCCTTTTCTTCGGCATTTTCCCCTCCCCCTTTATCCGGGTAATCCAGTCCGGCGTGATTCCGATCGTCGCAAAGATGGACGCCGGTTCCCCTCAACCGATAACCCTTATTGGATCAAACACGGAGTAGGGGCACGCCCAACTCTGAATTATTGTTTTTAAAGAATCGATCTGGTGTGTCATTGTAGGCGGTCTGTCGAGACCTCATCGATAAGTGTACCGCTTCTTTCGTTGGTTGAAGCGCCAAGCCCGTTTGACATACCCTGTAAGATAGGGTATATCCATAATATGGCATGTGGCGCATCGAAGAACACCGCCGAGTAGACAAGCAGGTTGCGACCATTCCGAAGGATATTCTCAAGCGATATGAAAAATGGAAGGACATCGCCAAAATATCCGGTCCGCTTGGGCTTCGTCTTATTCGAGGATTGAATGACGAAGCGCTTCTCGGTGAATGGCGCGGCTATCGCTCATCTCGGCTTGGGCTTCAGTGGCGTGTTATTTATCGCATCGTTGCTGAAAAACGGCTGTTCCAAATCGCTTCGATAACCGCCCATGATTATCGGAGACCATAAATGAAAGAGTATCGTCCTGCAAAAAAGCGCATCGATGTTTCGGTGGGCGAATCCGTACGAATTCTGCGTGAGCTTCAAGAGCTAAGCCAAAGCCAACTCGCTCGCCGGACCGGTATTCCACAGGCGACCCTCTCGGCCATTGAGAATGATCGGGTTCGATTAGGTGTGGAACGGGCCAAAGTGCTTGCCAAGGCACTCAAATGCCATCCAGGGGTTCTTGTGTTTCCGGGTTGGGAACTTCCTAAAGCAGCGGCATAACACGTCATTGGGCCTAACAGGACAAAGTGACCACAGATTGAAACCCAATCGGACCTGCTCTATCATCCCCGCCATTGACAAGCGGCCTCGCTCTGATGTAAAAACGGCTTCCCCCGTTGGGAAAGGATGGGGTCCACTTCAACTTAATTAAGGAGAGACGGATGAAAATCTTTTTGTTGAGTGTCTTGATGTTGGGATTGACTGTGACCACCTACGCGCAACCGGTGAAGACCGAGCATGATCCATTAAAGCCGCGGGTCCCACCCGATGAGATTGCGAAGGCAAAAGCGATGAAACCACCGATTCCCGCGACGCCTGAAAATATCGCGGCTGGCAAAGCGCTCTTTACCGGAAAGGCCACCTGTTTTATCTGCCACGGAATGGAAGGAAAAGGAGACGGGCCATTGGTGATGACCGATCAAGTAACCATTAAGCCTCGCGATTTCACGAATCCAGCGTTTCACAAGGCAAAGACCTGCGGAGAAATGTTCTGGACCGCCTCCAATGGATCAAAAGGCGATTTTTCCAAGAAGGACGCTCCAAGCCATCCCAAAGGAACCGGTATGCGGGTTTATCTGATCGGCTCGAAAAATATATTGAAAATGCCGACCATCGACGTGACCCCAACCGTCACGGAGAAAGAGCTCTGGCAGATCGTTTTATTTGAACGAAGCCTGGGCAAAGGCACCTGCTAGTGCAATGAATCCAACACTTCTTTACATCTGAATGCTGTCATTCCGGCATGATTCTAGCCGGAATGACGAGATAGGTGGGGATGGGTCATGTGAATGGGGTAAAGTCATCAATGACCCGGTCTCTGCTCTCGGTACCCATCGTTCGATCCGTTCCCACAGGCTCTCTTTCTGCTACCGCACTCTTTTCCGCACTGAAAGCCCCCTTTCTTTTTGAAGGGATGCCCGGAGGCTGGTTCGACGGCCGCTATTCCGTCATCGGCCTTTCCCCGTTTGCCGTTTTTAAAAGCGAGGACAAAGTCGCCTCGTTTGAATTTGCAATCAGCCCCGATCGAAAACGGAAAGAGGTTTACCATACCCGCGATCCCCTTGCTGTTCTACAACGCTGTCTCAATCGGTTCCGCTCCGTCCCTCTCCCTACGGGGCAACACCCTTCCCTTCCATTCGCACAAGGCGGAGCGGTCGGTTTTATTAGCTACGGATTGATCCGACAGTACGAACCGGTACCACCCCATCCAGAGGAAGATGACTCCCTGGCCGACATCCACCTCCTGTTTGTAAACGGCGCTGTTCTCTTTGATCAGGCCCAACAGACCATTCAAATCGTTTATGATCCGGCCTTGTTGACCGCAGTAGGATGGAAAGAGGAAGAGGCCAATCAAGAAGGATACCGAAAAATCGATGCCTTGGAGAAAACGATTGCGACGATACAAAACCCGGTCACGCACGGGTTTCAGATTTCCGAGATAAAAAATAGGCTTTCGAAAGAAGACTATGTCGCAATGGTAAGACGGGCAAAGGAATATATCGCGGCGGGTGATATCTTTCAGGCCAATCTTTCGCATCGTTTTAATGCGACATTTGAAGGGCCCTCTATTTTCCCGCTCTATCAGCGTCTGCGCGCGATCAATCCGTCGCCGTTTTCCGCCTATCTCAACATCGGTCCTCTGGAAATCGCCAGCGGATCACCTGAACGATTGGTCCGTGTAAGAACAACAGACGGAGAGCGAATTGTGGATACCCGGCCGATTGCCGGAACCTGTCCCCGTGGGAAGACAGAGGAAGAAGACACCAAGCGAATTGCGGCCATGTACGGAAGCGAAAAGGAACGCGCCGAACATCTCATGCTGGTGGATCTGGAACGAAACGACTTGGGAAAAGTCGCGCGGTACGGCAGCGTCAAGGTGGACGGGCTAATGACCTTAGAGCGATACTCCCATCTCTCCCACCTCGTCTCCAACATAACGGGAACGCTGCGAAACGGGGTCTCCGAAACCGACGTCCTGCGTGCCCTTTTCCCCGGCGGTACGATTACCGGTGTTCCCAAGGTGCGTTGCATGCAAATTATCGCCGAGCTGGAAGCCCAGGCCCGCGGCCTTTACACCGGCTCGCTCGGCTATATCGACTTTTCCGGAGAACTTGATTTTAATATCATCATACGAACCTTTATCCGGCGAAAAAACGAACTCTCGTTTCAGGTCGGCGCCGGTATTGTGGCCGATTCCGATCCGGAAATGGAATATCAGGAAACGCTTCAAAAGGCCGCGGCGTTAATCCGCGCGCTGGACGCCTCCTAATGTGGGTCTATCTTCAAGATCGTTTTGTCTCGGAAGAAAAAGCGGTCGTCTCGGTCTTCGATCGCGGCTTTCTTTATGGCGATGGGCTGTTTGAAACCGTCCGCGCTTACAAAGGTAAAATAGCGCTGTTGCCCCAGCATCTGCAACGACTCACCCACGCGGCCAACCGAATCGCCCTTCCGATTCCACCGTCTGATCAATTAGAAGCGCTGCTTTACGAGACGTTAAACCGTAACCGTCTTCGTGATACCCTGCTTCGCCTGACGATCACAAGGGGGGTACCCCAACCGATCGATCCCTTTCGCAAAGGGCAAGGGGGAAAGGCCCCGGGCCTCCCGATTCACCCCACGCTTGTTATTTTTCCGCGGCCCTGTGACTATTCCAATATGTTGTACAAAAAGGGGGTGATTGGCCAGATCGTCACGATTCAGCGTAATGCGAAAGGGGCGCAGGACCCGGCATTCAAGTCGATTAGTTTCTTGAACAATGTTCTCGCAAGGCAGGAGGCGGCCTCCGCGTTTGAAGCGATTCTGTTAAACCACGATGGCTATCTCGCCGAAGGGAGTATCAGCAATCTCTTTTGGGTTCGAGATGGAAGACTCTATACCCCGGACCTATCGGTTGGGATTTTAGCCGGAACCCGGCGTGCCCTTGTGATCGAATTAGCAAAGGAAAATAAAATAGAAGTACAGGAGGGCTGTTATCGCATCGGGGACTTCTTCCATGCGGACGAGGCGTTTTTAACCAATACCGGTTTTGAGCTGATGCCGTTGATACAGGTGAATGAACGAAAGATCGGGCCCGGCCACCCGGGGCTGATCACTCGGCGGCTGCATGATGCCTTTAAGAGACGGATCAAACAATAGGCGAGACCTTTTCCGTTTCCTTCTCGACCTTCACCTTGCTCACGCGGTGGCCGTCCATATCCACGACAGTAAATTTGTATTCCCCGTGACGGACAATCTCGCCCGGTTTGGGAAGGGCCTGCATCTGGGCCAGGACAAACCCGCCAATCGTCTCATAATCGGGCGATTCGGGCAGATGAAGATCATAATCGCTAATTAACTCTCGAATTGCAAACGACGCGTCCACCACCCAGGAACCGTCTCGCAATCGTTCCACCGGCCGCTCCTCAACATCCGACTCATCGTGGATTTCGCCTACGATCTCTTCCACCAAATCTTCCATTGTGACTAACCCGTCGACCAGGCCATATTCGTTGACCACAATTGCCATCTGCGCGCGCCGGCGTTGAAACTCCTTTAGAAGATGACTCACCTGCATCGTTTCGGGCACAAAATAGGCCGACGTTAAAAGCTCACTTAACACAAACGGTTTTTTCCCCGTCAATGTGGTGAGAAGGTCTTTAAATAACAAAATGCCGACAATCTCATTGAGGTTATTTTTATAGACCGGATATCGGGAGAACTTATTTTCCTGAAGATAGGCCATGACCTCCTCGCGGGGGGTATCGATTTGAATCGCATGAATCTTGGGTCGAGGGATCATCACCTCCTTCACCGAAATGTCGTTGAATTCAAACACCGATCGAATCAGCTCCTGTTCTGTTTGGTCAAACACCCCCTCTTTTTGGCCCTCTTTCAGCAGCCATTTAATTTCTTCCTCCGAGGCGAAACTTCTCGGTACGATCTTCCCTCCAAACGGTTTCATAAAAAAGAGTACGGTAACGGTAAGAAAGTTCACCGCGGGTCGAAGCGTTTGCGACAAAAGATAAAACGGTTTGGCCGCGACCAGCGCGATCGGACCGGGATATTTAAGGGCAAGGGCTTTCGGAACCAGTTCGCCTAAGACAAGCGACAGGTAAGAGATCACACAAACAACAATGGTCAGGGCAATCGCTCGACTAAACGTGCCGATATACGGAATCCCTTCCACCCAGGGGCGAATCAACTCCACCGCGCTCGCGCCGCCGACGGCCGCGGCGGCCGAACCAAATAAGGTCACGCCAATCTGTATTGTGGAGAGAAACCGCTCCGGATCGTTTTGGAGTTGTTGTAAGAGCGAGACGCTCTGTTTCCCTTCTTCGGAAAGAGGCGTGATATTGCTTTGCCGGGCCGTAATCACGGCCATTTCAGCGCATGAGAAGAACCCATTTGCCAAAATCAAAAGAAGGATAAGAACGATTTCAAACATCAGAAACCTTCCGCCCCAATGGTATCACACCCCCATTTTATTGGCAATTTCAAAGGGGCAGCCGGTGTGAAGTTAGGCCGCGGCAAACTGCGCCTTATGGTTTGTATAATGTTTTCCCATCACCGAGTTGGCGTCGAGCACTTCGGTCAGCTTTTGGACCACACCCTCCCATTTTTCCGCCGGAATGGCGACATACATTTCATGATCGGGGAGGCCGGTGAATGTCCGGTTCCCTTTGCAACCCAACGAAATGGCGGTCTGTCCGTTTCCCATCGTCAGCGGTAAGATCGCACAGGCCGGACGGCCCAACGCATTCGTCAGCGCGTTGCCCGCCCCGGCCTTGATCACCGATTCGTACACCAGCATCGCCTGCGCCGGATTTGCAGCGATCAACACAAGATCCGGATTGAAACCGGCCTGATCCACCGGGCCATAGGCCACAACAGCGGGGGAGGTCTTCAAGGTGGGAATACCCGGCACTTCCGACATCGCAACATAGTTGTTCTCTGTCATAAACCCAATCGTATCGTTCAATTCATGCGCGCGCTCTTGTGATAAGGGAATGTTGTGGGTGTAGCTTCCGACGGCGCAGTTGAAATGATCGGAGGGAACAGTATAGAAGGTTTGCCCGCTCATCGCCTTCTGCCAGAAGACACAACCGGCCGGTACGGCATCCCCGTTCCATTGGGGAACACCTGCCGGAGGTGATGCCAAAAATCCAATCGCGATCGGTGTCTTACTTAATCCAAGCATTTCCTTAATGTTTTTCATCTTATACCTTTTCACCTTTTCTTCTCTCCTCTCCCCCCGTGGGAGAGGGCCAGAGTAAGGGGGATCGCCTCTGTATTCGATTGCGCACTATATCACATCATCAGGCGGAGTTCGAGATGAATCAGCATGCAGCCACCGCGGGCGCCTAACGATAGTTGGTAAATTGGAGATCGATGCCGAAATCTTTTGATTTGACAAACTGGATGACGGCCTGAAGCTCATCTTTGGCCTTGCTCAAAACACGAATCTGATCCCCCTGAATCTGTGTTTGGGCCTTGAACTTGGCATCTCGAATCGCCTTGGAAATCTCTTTTGCCTTCTCCGGGGCAATCCCCTGTTGAATCGTAACGGCCTGCCGCACCGTGCCGCCCAATGCCGCTTCCAGCTTTTCATAAACCAGCGCCTTCAGGGAGACACCGCGTTTTACAAGTTTGGATTGAAAGATATCCAGAACCGCCTTCAATTTATATTCATCATCGGCGGTGACGATTACCTTGTTTGCGCTCTCTAAAAAAATGTCGTTCTTCGCCCCCTTCAGATCAAACCGTTGGCGAATCTCTTTACTTGCCTGCTCCACGGCATTTTTGATCTCCTGCTCCTGCACAATCGAGGTCATATCAAACGAAAAGTTATCGGCCATCGGACTATCCCTTTCAAAATCGCCGGTCTATCCTGGTACTATCTCCGCACTAAACCTCCCCCGCCCAGGGGAGGACCGAAGTGGGCGATCTGGTCCCAACGGGATTCGAACCCGTGTTTATGCCTTGAGAGGGCACCGTCCTAGGCCGGGCTAGACGATGGGACCCGCCCTGAATTTATGATTTAAGATTTAAGATTGATGATTTAAAATCGGAAATCGAAAATCTTAAATCATAAATCGAAAATCGTAAATCACAAATCCTCAACAAACCTCAATCTCGTAAGTTAATCGCTGCTCTGCGGAAAACTTCCAGCCGTACCGCGATTCAAACACAATCGGACATTTGCCCGATTTCATCGCGACAAACTCAAAGTACCGCATCCCGATATCACTGACCCGAATGTTCCGCGTCCGATCGTAATCATCTCCCAGAAGCCGCAACAACGCGGTATCAAAGGTCGGCGTCCATCGGCTACCTCGTGTTCGGTCTTCCCAGATCCGAATTTTGAACGGCTCGCCAACACGCGCCCGAATCTGTTTTACAGGAACATCTGTTTCCATGGTCAGACTCTAAGCCGCAACCGGCGGCAGCGAACGAACCGCTCCCGCTGGTCGCGGTGAAAAGATAATCCCCACTTCTCTCCCTTCAATCACCCGCACAGACTCTAATTAAATCAGCCGTTGTTGTCAACCGCGTCCGGCGGCTCAACCTTAAAATGAGAACGCGGCTTATTCACCTCATCGAAACGGGCGGATGAAATTTTATAAATCGGCGCGGTTGGCGTTGTCACCACATAGACCTGTTCCGGCTCGCTTACCACTTTGTAAAAAGCCCCTTCGAAGGCGGTCGAACCAATCGAAATACTGACTCGAAAAAACGGGTTGCCTAACTCGGCGATTTTTGCCTCTTTGTTCTCATCAATAAACAGATCCCCACGTAACGACGATAAATCGCCTAAAAAACCAAACACCTTTGACCCGTCCGCCTTTTCATCCCCCTCCGGCCCCTTGATCAACCAGTCCGCCTTTGCCCCTTCCTCCCCTTCTCTCACAATCTCAACAACCTGATTCCCCTCATCAACAATCATCCCCATTTGGGAAACGGTATGGCCCTGGGAGTCCAGTTGGTTCGTGCCATGATCCAACGTTTCGAGCCGAATCGATTTCACATCCGAAGAGAAGAATCGAAACAGCTCCTGTCTCCGCCAATCGGCAAGACGCTTCCGAAAAAACGGCTCGATCTCGCCATCCACCAGATAAACCGTATTCCCGAACCGAACATAAAGGCCGCTTCCCGTCAGACTTTTGCTCCCGACGGAAAGCAGTTCGCTATTGGCCCCGTTGAGGATCACCCGAACAGACGATTGGGGCGGCTCCAATCCAAACACCGTATAGTCGGAAGGGTTTTTCTCGACCTCACGTGTCGATTTTAGATTCGCAATCTGAAACGCAAAGTCGGAGACAATCCCCTCGTCCGCCACGGTCTCAACAGGCCGCGTGATACGCCACGGGGTATCGGGATGGCCAGGGACCGACTGTAACACAATATCGCTCCCCCCTTGGGTAACGGTTATTTCGGCAATGTCGGAGTCCGAAAAAGAGAAGAGGCGTTGGGCGGCTTCCGCCTCCGTTTTTTTCTTCTCGGTTCCGCGAATCTCGATAAAATAAAGATAGAGACCCATGACCGCTAAAACAGCGGCCATGATCATCGTAGATTTGAACCTCATAATCGACGCCTTTTTCGAGAAATGAAAAGGCCAAAGAGGAGCGTGCCGATCGGGAGAATTAAAACGGACGAGTAGAAAAACATCTTCTGCTGTTCCTTTTTAAGAATCAGGGTTCCCGCAGGGCCTTCCTTGGGACGAATCGAGATCAGGTCCCCTTCATCCGCCAGCCAACTGATGATATTTTGGAACAGATCGCCATTTCCGGCGGAACGAACCAGTCCATTGGTCGCAAAATCGGAATCGCCGATCACGACAATCCGCATTTTTTCAGCCGCCCCCCCTCCCTTATCCTGCCCGTCCTGCTCCTTCCCCTCCACCGGCTTTCTAACAGAAAAGGCGCCCCCCAATATAATCGGCCCTTTTTGATCCAGCGCGGGATCAATCGAAATTTCGTCCGCGATCCTCTTTGTGGCCCAACTGTTTGGGCCGGTCTGTAAAAAGGAGTCAAAACGGATGCGTTCGGCGTTTTCTGCCGGATTAAAGGCAACCGACCGGGCCATCGAGTAAAATGTGGCCAAATCAAAATTTTCGGTTACAGGATGCACGAGATAACTCTTGGGGGGGATAATCGGAACCGCAGGGCCTAACCCCGATGAGGGGTCTAAAATCAGATCGTTCTCCAACTGAATCCCCCATTGGGCAAAAAACGGTTCCAGGCCGCTTTTTGACATCGGGTCTAACAGAACGAAAAGCTGTCCCCCACGCGAGAGGTAGTCCGCGATGAGGGCCTGCTCTTCCGGCGCGTAGGCGTTTTCGGGCCCGCCAATAATCACCACCGCGGCATCGTTCGGAATCGTTTTAGCGGAAAGGAGAATCAGTTTTTGAACACCAAATCCCTGCTTCTCCAGCGCGGCCTTCACCTCCGAATAGCCGCCTCGTTCGGCATTATCAATCGAATGTTCCCCGTGCCCCTCTATAAAATAAAACTGTTTTTTGGATTTCCGGCTGATCCGGATAATCGCGGAGGTTAGCTCCTGTTCCGTCAGGTTCGTTACCGTGGCCGACTGTCCACCCGATTCCAACACCACCGAGTCGTACTGGGTGACGCCATACTGTTTTGCCACCGCCGGTTTTTTATCCGGGTCGATGATCTCGTATTTCACTTTGGCGGTTTGATGCCGGTAGTTCTCGAACATGTCCTTCGCTGGACGAGCCTTCGGGCTATCCCCCGCGAAAAATCCAGAAATCTTGATCTCCTGGTTGATCTCTTTGAGGACGGTAATCGTCTGTGGTGATAGGGTAAAGGCCCCGCTCTCGGAAAGGTCAACACGCACGGAATGCTGCGCAGCGATAAAGTTTATAATGGATAAAATGGCGACAAAGATGACAACCATTAATACGGAATTCGCGCCAAACTGTGTGGATCGTTGATGAGAAAAGGCCTTTAACGCCTCAAAGTGGGCGATAAAAAAGGCAATGAGATGAACCGCGGCAAGGCCCATCAGTGTGGTGTAAATCCAAACCGCATCGGGCCAGATCGAATAAACCACACCCCCCGCGACCCCTAAAAGGGCGCCGATAATTCCAATAATAATAGCCGTTGTTCGGTTGATCATGATCTACTCGGCAAATTGGCAGGGGCCCCTAACCCCTCCATCGTGTGGACTCCACCACGCGGTGCGATAAAAAAAGTCCTAAAATAATCAGGGACAGGAAATAGACGACATCCTGACTATCGATCAGCCCTTTGAGCATATTATCCAGATGGCTCACAAGGGAGAGGTGGTTTAAGACCGCTCCCAAGGGGGTACCTCCCTCGTCCTGAAGGCCCGCGCCGACTAACCAGAGGCCGATTAAAATGCCGAACGATACGACGGCCGCAATGATCTGATTTTCCGTTAATGTCGAGGCAAACAGGCCGAATGCGACAAAGGCCCCGCCCATGAGGGCCATCCCCAGATAGGCGGAAAGCAGTGGTTTAATCGGAACCGGGGTGAGGGCGGAAAGGATCAGTGGGACATGAAGCGTCAACGCCAGCAGAATAAGGTAGATCGAAAACGCGGCCAGAAACTTTGCCAAGATCATCTCGGTAATGGTCAGCGGAGAGGTCAGAAGCAGCTCGGCCGTTCGTCCTTTTTTCTCCTCCGAGAAAAGACGCATTGTGAGAAGGGGCACGATGAAAAGCAAAATAACACCCATCGTGTGAAACGTAGGACGAAAGACAACCTGATGGAGATTCAGTTGCGAAAGATTTTGCTGGAACCGCATCATCTGCATTGAAAGGCCCGAAAGGAAAACAGTTTGGCCATAAAAAAGATAGTCGGCAATCATAAGAAAGACCATCCCCACCACATACGCAATCGGCGAGATAAAATAAAGCCGCATCTCTTTTTCAACAAGGGAGAGGATATTTTTCACGCAGCAACCTCCGTTGGCGCGACCTCTTCCTGCGGCTTCTCTTCCGTTGTTAATTGAAGAAAGACCTCTTCCAGGCTCACGCGGAGTGACGTTAACTCCAAAAGACCCCAGCCGTTTTCAACAATAATTCGGGCGAGGTCTTCGCGAATATCGCTTCCTAACGCGGTTTCGATCACAAACGTGCCGTTGTGATGCGGTTGCGGAATCAGTTGTTGTACCGCGGGCAAGGCCAAAATCTTTTTCGGGTCGAACCGATCGATCTCCCGAACAGTAAACGAGACTTTTTCCGATTGATGAAGCTGCGCGGAAAGTTTTTCGGGCGAATCAACCGCCACCACCTGGCCTTTATTGATAATCACCACTTTCTGACAAACCGCCGTGGCCTCGGGCAGGATATGGGTGGAGAGGATAATCGTATGTTCTCCCTGGAGGGTTTTGATCAACTCCCGAATTTCAATAATCTGCTTGGGGTCGAGCCCCACGGTTGGCTCGTCCAGAATCAGCACATCCGGATTATGGATCAGGGCCTGGGCCAATCCGACACGCTGACGATAACCGCGCGAGAGATTGGCAATCAGCCGTTTTGCAACATCGGCAAGATGACACTTCTCAATCGCCGTGTTGAGGCCCGCGGTCAATTTTTCTCCGGAGAGGCCTTTTATCTTTCCGACAAACTTCAGATATTCCGTTACGGTGAGATCGAGATAGAGCGGCGGATGTTCCGGCAGGTAACCGATCCGGCGTTTTACCTCCATCGGGTTTTCGAAGATATCAAATCCGGCAAGCGTTGCGGTGCCAGTCGTCGCGGGCATAAAACCGGTGAGGATCCGCATCGTGGTGGTCTTTCCGGCGCCATTGGGGCCGAGAAAGGCCAGAATCTCTCCGCGACCGATCGTAAAGCTGACGTTTTGAATCGCCACACGATCGCCATACCGCTTTCCTAAATCCTTCACTTCAATCATGACCCGTCCCGTTTAAAATTCCTGTAGGGGTGCACGGCCTGCGCCACCGATAAAGAGATGCAATCTACAACAATCACGGGATAGGTGTCAAACCGCAGGAAAACCGACCATCCGGTTAAAGAGGCCGGACGGTCTCGGCTTGACGCAGTTCCTCCAGCAGGCGTTCAACATGGCCCACCTCCTCTTCTGTCAAAGAGAGACCGCCGAAACGAACTTTATAATACAGGGTGGTCAGTGTCCGTACCGCAGAGGCGATGACTCCGGGAGAGAGCCCATTGCAAAACTCCAAGGCGGTCTGGGTCGTCGGCTTCCGATAGCGGCGGGACGCCAGAAGGGAAAGCATCTGTTGATAGAACAAAACCGCACTTTTGGAGAACATCCGGCGTTGTCGCCATCTCCGTAAACGGAGCACCAGACCTTTCACAAGCAATAGCATCGCTGCCAGGATCAAAATCCCCACAACAATCCATCCCGGACGGAATCGATTGTTCCCGATCCAGTCAGAGAAATACCCTATAAACGTATGCCAGCGATCATAGAAGTTGATCTGAAATCGTATTCCTTGCTCCTTTGCCCCCTTTATGACCTCGACCTGATCGGCAAAATCATACGAGATGATATAACGGTTCCATTGCCATCGCAGAACGTCCAATGTCTGTGACAGCAGGATCATCGTCGCTGAAATTGTTTTCGGGGGAGACGCCGGAGTCGGATCAAAACGTACCCAGCCCGATTGGGGAAACCAGACCTCCACCCAGGCATGGGCATCACTGTTTCGAACGGTATAATAATGTCCATACGGGTTCCACTCCCCCGCGAGAAAACCGGTGACTAACCGCGCCGGAACCCCTACGGCACGCAACATCAGAACCATCGCGGTCGCGTATTGCTCGCAATACCCTTTTTTTTGCGTAAAAAGAAAATGATCAATGGGCCATTCTCTTCCAGCGGCCTCAACATCCAATGAATACCGGTAATTGTCTTTGAGAAATTGTTCTACCTTTCGAACTTTTTCATAAGGAATAGGGATCGACCCGGTAATGCTCTGGGCAAGCGCCACAACGCGATTGCTGCCATTGGGGAGTTGAAGATAAGCCGCCCTGATTGCGGACGGCATACGAAACGATGTTGGCTGCAGATTGTCAAATGCAACGGGCAATGGCTGTGAGACCGCCGTATAAATGAGCCGTTTTTTGGGAGGAGAGTGCATTCGAAGCGATTGGGAAAGACGGTCTTGAATCACCGCGACACCGGATACGTTGACCGGTTGCGATGCGGCAAAAAGGGTCGTGGTATCGATCGGCTCCAGCATGATTTTCTGCAGGATCGTGGGTCGGTTTAAATCCGTTGGTTCCAGTACCAGCTCCCCTTGCGGATTTCTCGGAGGATGTGTCCAAACCCCATAACGACTCTTCCATGCCCGGCCATCATATTCATCAAACGCCTTGCCTCTCCAGTAAATCGGTTCGGGCCAGGAGTTGGGCATCTCAACCCGCATGACAACCGTGCGATCCAACAGGATGGGACCGATCTCCCCCAGGTCCACCTTATCGGAAAAACCCGACACCCGAATCCCTTTTGATTGTTGTCGCGCAAAAAATCCGGTCCCAACTCTCGGAAGGATAAAAAAGAGGATCAGGGTGCTCCCCAGCGCAAAAAGGGCAAGGGCCGTTGTATTGACAAAAAAAGAGGCGGTGATCGGTTCCGATGACCCGTTTTGGCCCTGCCCTTCAAATACTAAATAATGGGTTAAAAGCGCCCATACAGCCGCAATAAGGAATAAGACAAATACGCCCCCGAAGGCCATTTCCATCGTCAAGGCGGATGCGACTAACAGTTGAAGAAGGCTGATCAAATAGAGATGGATATAATCCTCTGCGACGGAAAGATTGCAAGCCTTGGTTGCCATTAACAGAAGAATAAAATGAGATCCCGCAACGATTAACGAGGGAGAGATCACAAGGAAATCAAGGACAAAGTAACAGAGCAGGAGAATATAGATACGGTTCCAGACCTTTTTAGAAAGTATAGAAGGGGCCGTATCTCTCGTCTGCAAAAAAGGAAGGGACCCCAACAGAATACCCCCAAAGCCGATCACGACCCAGGGAAGCGTTACCTCTTCTGTGAGGGACAGGGAAAATACCCCCGCAAAGGCGAGAAGACGTGTCGCAATCGCATGTGCCAATCTAATGGTCATGCTCTCCTTCTTTCATAACAGCAGATGCGAACAGCGGGGCAAGCTCCGGGTCATTGATCTGAAAGATTTTGGAAAAGCCGCTTTTCATCGTGTCCCAAAAGGGGTCGGCCACGGGAAGAACCAATACCTTTGGATACGGTGGAAGCCGTGACAAGGAAACGGTATGGGGCAGACCGTCTGGCGCAATCAACGCTAATACCTGAAGCATGTTAGCAAGATGTACCGGCCCTTTCCCAATAGGAATCTCCTCCGTTCCTGCTTTAAGGCCGACATAAAAACCAGACGTCAGAAACAAAGAAACGAGGGAGGCGGCGAGGGTCACCGCTCTTTCGAACGATTCCAAATCGGCTTCGGATCGCGGGCAGGGCAGGTGATTGGCAAGGTAAACGACGATCTGCTGTTCCTCCTCGTGCTCGTATTCCTTCAAAAGCGTTCTTGTCTGACGCGCCGTTGCCTTCCAGTGAATCGCCCGTGCATCTTCCCCCTCTTGATAATTTCGAAGGCTTTTAATTGTGCCCGGTTCATTGCTTCTGAGAAACGACCGGTTACGCGCCTGTCCCAAAGTAGGAACCCCCCTTATTATATCGGGGGACAGGGTGAGCGGCTTTGGATAGACGATGAGCTCCTCGGCATGATCCCGGATGACACTCTTCCGAAAAAAACCAAATGGAAAGGTGGTCTCAATCCGGATTTTATGAAAGGAATAACGGCCGCGTCTGGGAAGGGATATGGGGCTTGCAAGGAGACGCTGCTCTCCGGCAGCAAGACGATAGAGTATCGGTGTCTTGACCTCGGGGTAATCGAACTCGCGAATCTGAACGCAAAACGATGCAAGGCGTCGTCTTGGATTTCTCACCCGAAATTGAATATGCGCGGATGTCCCGGCAAAGGGGCCTGTTGGGAGAACCCGTTTTACCCGGAGAAGACGCAGCGACTGTTCGGAAAGAATACCGGAGAGAAGGATCAGGCTTAGCAGCATCGCGACAATGAGATAGAACAGGTTGTGGCCGGTGTTGATTGCAACAACACCGATCGCAATGGTCATAGCAACTATTTGTTTTCCGAGTCGGGTAAACTGAAGAGACCGGCGAGAAGAGATGCGGCATAATTTTTTTTTAAGATCAAAACGCACGGTTCCCCTCGAATGTAGGGGCAGACCCCTGTGTCTGCCCGAAAGCGGTTTCTTGCCTGCCCTAAAGTTCGTGCGCCTATAAAGGGACGGGAACCTGATCAATCAGTTCTTGAATGACCTGCTCCGAACCCTCATTCCTTAAATGAAATGCGTTGGAGGAGGGATGCAGGACAACCCGATGCCCAAAGGCCAAGGGCGCAAGCCGCTTAAAATCGTCCGGCACGCAATAGGTTCGCCCTTCGATAAAGGCATACGCCTTGGCCGCTTTGTAGAGGGCCAGGGTTCCGCGTGGGCTAATGGCCAGGCGAAACAGGCCGGAAGTACGGGTGGCCTCCGTCATTGCCAACAGATAATCCAGGAGACTCTCGTCAACGCGGACCGCGTCAACTTGTTGTTGTAAAGCGAGGATATCCTCTCCGGTCAGTACCGGTTTCAAGCCTTCCGCAAAACGTCCACTCGTTTTTAAAATCGCTTTTTCGTCCGCTGGTTTGGGATAACCGATTCGAATGCGGAGCAGAAAGCGATCCAGTTGGGATTCGGGCAGGGGGTAGGTCCCATGGTGTTCCACCGGATTCTGTGTCGCAATAACCATAAAGGGCGTCGGCAACGGGTAAGTGTTATTGTCGATGGTCGCCTGTGTTTCGTTCATCACTTCAAGCAGGCTGGACTGGGTTTTCGGAGTCGTCCGGTTGATCTCATCGGCCAGGATAATCTGGGAAAAGATCGGGCCGGGTTTAAACTCAAACGATTGGGTATGCTGATTGTAGATGGTGGTTCCCAAAACGTCCGAGGGGAGGAGATCACTGGTAAACTGGATACGACGAAATGTCAACGCGAGAGATTGGGCCAGTGCATGGGCCAGCGTGGTTTTCCCCACGCCAGGCACGTCTTCAATAAGCAGGTGGCCACGGGCTAGAAGCGCCACAAGGGTCTGACGCACGACATCGGGCTTCCCTTTAATAACCTGCTCGATATTGGCGATAAGGGCACCCATCTTTTTGTCGGTTGGGATCATGGCAAAAGTGTAACAAAGGGGTATCGGAGCGTCAAATATGAGAAATCGCCAGAACATAACATCATGTTTTCTTGACAACATTTTCCACCAACTTTATACTCTGTTTGTTTGGATAATAAGAATGATTCGGAGAAAAATAATGAACGCCTTCACTGGACCTCCGCTTCGGAAGTTGAAATCCTTCCCAAAACAGGGAAGCTCGCCATTAGGCAGGCCCTACCTTCTTGACAAAAAGCATAGGATGTGATTACTATGTAATCACGGAGGGAGAGATGAAGACCAAGCTGGTACGCATTGGAAACTCGCGCGGCATCCGTCTACCGAAACCGATCATTGAGGAAGCAGGAATAAGCAATGCGGTTGAGGTACGGGTTCGGTCAGGGGCAATTATCATTGCAAAGGTCTCGGGACCGCGAGCGGGCTGGGCAGAGGCGGCGAAGCATTTGCGTGAACAGGGCGAAGACCGCTTGTTGGATCCACCCGCATCAACACATTTTGATCGAGAAGAGTGGACAGGGTAGCCCATCCGGTTCGGCGTGGGGACGTCTTCCTTGTCAGCCTGAACCCTGTGCGGGGGAAGGAAATTCAGAAGACCCGGCCCTGTGTTATCGTCTCCCCCGATGAGATGAATGCGCACCTTCGTACCTTTATTGTTGCGCCACTGACTACGGGAAGCCACCTGTATCCCTTTCGGATTCCGTCTCGTTTTGGTAATCGCATGGGTCACGTTGTTCTTGACCAGATTCGTACTGTAGATCATGAACGACTTGAAAAACGGCTCGGCCGTTTGGCACCTCCAATAATGGCACGTTGCTTGGGGACGCTCCAAGAGATGTTTGCTCCATGAGCCAATAGCCACACGGGGAGGACCGATTTTTTGAAGACAAAATCCAATACCCCTTTAACCGATATCTCACTGGAGGAAATTCAAAAGCGGATCCACACGTATGCCCCGGATGCCGACCTCTCCCTCATTTCCAAGGCCTATCACTTTTCCGCTGCCGCCCATGAAGGGCAATTACGACAATCGGGCGAACCCTATCTTCACCATCCGCTGGCCGTTGCCACCATTTTAACCGAACTGGAACTTTCGCCCGATTCGATCATTGCCGGCCTGTTACACGATGTTCTGGAAGATACCCCGATCACGCTAGAGAGATTGCAGGCCGAGTTCGGAAAGGAGGTCGCCCATCTGGTTTCGGGGGTGACCAAGATCGGACAGATCGAGTTCCGAAGCCTTGAGGAAAAGCAGGCGGAAAACTTTCGAAAGATGATTGTGTCGATCGCCCAGGATTTCCGTGTGCTGCTCATTAAGCTCGCGGATCGTTTGCACAATATGCGCACCCTTTCGGCCCTGGACGAAACAAGACAAAAATGGATCGCGCAGGAAACCCTCGAGATTTACGCGCCGTTAGCAAATCGCATGGGCATCGGATGGATCAAATCGGAATTGGAGGATCTGGCCTTTCAATATGTCAAACCGGATATCTACCAGATGCTGGTCAAAAAAATGGCGATTGGTCGGAAGGAACGCGATGCCTATATTGCCCGTGTGATCCGCGAAGTGAAAAAGGCGCTTGCCGATAACGGATTGCCGGGCACCCTGTACGGAAGGACCAAGCATCTCTTGGGGATTTATCAAAAAATGATCCGGCAGGGGATTCCCTTTGAGGATGTGTATGACGTCATGGGAATACGGATTATTACCGACTCAAAAATGAACTGTTACGCCATTTTAGGGGTCATCCACTCGCTCTGGTCGCATTTGCCAACCCGGTTCAAAGACTTCATCTCGCTGCCAAAATCCAATCTCTACCAATCCCTTCACACGACCGTCATTGCGTCGGAAGGCCGACATGTTGAATTTCAAATTCGCACGGAAGAGATGCACCAGTTGGCCGAACAGGGGATGGCCTCCCATTGGGTGTACAAGGAAAAGAAACCGATCCGGCAGAAAGAGGAGAAGGCGTTCGCGTGGCTCCGGCAACTCATGGAATGGCAGGAAGATATCTCGGATACGCGCCAGTTTATGGACTCGGTCAAGAGCGATCTTTTTTCGGATGTGGTCTATATCTTTACGCCAAAGGGGGATGTCAAAGAATTACTGCGCGGCTCGACCCCCATCGATTTTGCCTACGCGATTCATACCGAGGTGGGTAACCACTGTGTGGGGGCCAAGGTCAACGGGAAGATGGTGCCGCTGGGACATTCGCTCAAAAACGGTGATCGTGTTGAAATTTTAACCTCCGCCGCACACCTGCCCAGCCGAGACTGGCTGAAGCTGGTTAAGACCCCCAAGGCCAGGGCAAAAATCAAGCACTTCATCCAGACGGAAGAACGAACCCGCAGTATGGAGATTGGCAAACGACTTTTGGAACGCGAATTAAAAAAGGCACGATTGAATCCCAAAGAGGTCTTTAAATCGGATCGGATCTTCCTTGCGGTGAAAGAGATGCAGATTGCCACGCTGGACGATCTTTTTGTCGCGATTGGCTATGGACGTATTGGGGCGGCCCAGGTCATTCGACCCCTCCTTCCGGAGCCGCTTATTAAAGAGGCCCTTGTGAAGGAGCCTCATCGAGAGACCGGAAAGAATGCCGTTAAAATCAAAGGGCTGGGGGATATCCTGATCCACCTTTCAAAATGTTGCGCGCCGGTTCCGGGCGATCCGATTATCGGTTTTATTACGCGCGGCCGCGGCATCTCGATTCACACGGTGGCCTGTCCCAATATCGACCATTTCGATTATGATCAGGATCGTCTCGTCGAGGTCACATGGGATAAAGAAACGGGCATTACGCATTCGGTCGATATCTCCGTTCTCACGGTGGATCAGCCCGGCATTTTAGCCGCGGTCTCCACGGTGATTTCACAGGCGGAAAGCAATATCAGTCGTGCGGAGATTATCACGACCCACGACCGAAAAGCCGCCCTTCAATTTTCGATCGACATTCGAGATACCACCCATCTGGAACAGGTGATCAATAACATCGAGAAGGTCGAAGGCATCCTCAAAGTCCATCGGATGAAAGCCCAGCCGAAAAATCGATAGCGGCGATTCAGAAAGAACACGATGCCCCCCTTTTCGGAAATCATTCGAATCAGAATCGAGCAAAAGATAAAAGCGGCGCTGGCCCCCGTGCATCTTTGTATCGTGGATGAAACGGAAAAACATATCGGTCATCGCGGTGCAACGGCGGGCAAGGGCCACTTTATTCTGCACGTGGTTTCCGATCGATTCGAGGGGATTCCACTGCTCAATCGAAATCGGATGATCTTTGCCACTCTAAAAGAGGAGATGACTTCGGAAATTCACGCCCTTTCGATTCAGGCGATGACGCCTTCAGAATGGAAATCGTCCGGTGCTGTCTGAGGGCGACCGCGACTTTTGACTTTTTTTTCCAAACCTGTTAGGTTGCGGCCCATTACAGTACATCATTCGGCGTGTGAGGATCGCGTGTTGGGTTCGGGGCGTAGCGCAGCCTGGTAGCGCACTTGGTTCGGGACCAAGGGGTCGGAGGTTCAAATCCTCTCGCCCCGACCCTCCGCTGCAAGCGGCAGCGGTAGGACTTGCGGGTATCGGTCACATAAACGTTATCGGGGCAAATAACGAAGCGTTCGCCAACAGAGGGTCTAATCAGAGGAGACGGGCATGGACAATACAGCAGATAAGGTCGCGGCGCACATCTTTATTAGTGGTCAGGTCCAGGGGGTCGGTTTTCGCAACTTTTCGCAACGCTACGCGTTTCTTCTTGGACTCAAAGGATTTGTGAAAAACCTCGCCGATGGCCGGGTTGAACTTGAGGTGGAGGGCGATCGAACTAAAATCGACCTTTTTCTGGAACATCTGCACCGGGGACCGACGCTTTCAAAGCTGATAAAACTCGACGTCTCATGGAATACCGCATCCAACCGCTTCAAAGATTTTGCGATCGTCTTGTAAGAAAGGACGCTTCCCTGCGAAATGAAAACCGCACGTCTCCGTAAAACAACGACCCGGAAAACCGGAAAGGGGAAGGGAGCGATCAATCAACATCAACAAAAAAATCCTCAGGGGGTAGAAGAGGATACGACCCCCCCCGATCACGAATCCGAGGAAGACGGTCCTGTATCCCTTTCTGCGCCCGTTGACTTCAACCTCGATGCGTCAGACCATCCCGATCTTGATCCTGCGGCCGACGAATCCTCCGATAGGGAGACCTCTTCCCAATCCATGGAGGCGATTGCCGCTTATCTGAAGGATATTTCCCGCTCGCCCCTCCTCACCGCGGAAGAAGAGGTCGCGCTGGCGAAAAAGATCGCACGAGGGGATATGGCCGCGCGGCAAAAGATGATTGAGTCAAACTTGCGGTTGGTCGTCAACATGGCCAAGCGATATCTCAACAAAGGACTTCCCTTCCCGGACCTTATTGAAGAAGGCAATCTGGGCCTCATCAAAGCGGTCGAAAAATTTAACCATAAAAAGGGATTTCGATTTTCAACATACGCCTCCTGGTGGATTCGTCAATCCATACAGCGTGCCCTGGTCAATCACAGCAAGGTGATTCGTATCCCCGTGCATGTGGTCGAGCAGATCAATCACTATCTTTCTGCCCTCGAAGATTTGGTCCAGGAGCGGGGACGCGATCCGAAACGTTCTGAAATTGCCCGGCAAATGCGGCTGTCCGAAAAACGGGTCATACAAATCCAACAGCTTTTGCGAAAGACCTACTCGTTGGACGATCCGCTTCCCGAGAGTACGACAGACGCAACATTGCAAGATGTGATTGAAGATGTGGGACAGATATCGCCTGTTGCGGCATTGGAGGAAAAATATCTCAAGGAAAAACTGGTGCAATGGCTTCAATCCCTCAACGAAACGGAACGTCAGGTTATTCTATTACGATTTGGCCTCGAGGATGAGAAACCTAAAACATTGGAAGAGATCGGAAGCGTATTGGGACTGACACGGGAACGAATCCGACAGGTCGAATTATCCGCCATCCGGTCGTTACGGGTGATGGTGCGTAAAAAAAAGAATAAGGAAGATACGGTCATTTAGACCCTTTACTTGGAGGTGAAGCGGATGGACTTAAAAGCAATGATTCGGGAAGTGCCTGACTTCCCGAAAAAGGGAATCAATTTTTATGATGTAACGACCCTTCTTAAAGAGGGGGAGGCCTTTCAAGAAGTTCTCACCCTCCTGGCGACCCCTTTTAAAGGAAAAGGGGTGCAGAAGGTCGTTGCTGTTGAGGCGCGTGGTTTTATTTTTGGAACGCCGGTTGCCCAAGCCTTGGGCGCGGGATTTGTTCCCGTTCGAAAACCAGGGAAACTCCCTTACAAAACGATCGAAGAAACGTATCAACTGGAATACGGCTCCGACCGACTGGCCATTCATGAAGACGCGATCAGGTCAGGAGAACGGGTTTTAATCGTGGACGATCTACTGGCAACCGGGGGAACCATCGCGGCCACCGTCAATCTGGTTAAAAAACTGGGCGGTGATATTGTGGGCATTGCCTTTGTTATTGAATTGGTGGGCCTCAAAGGACGGCTGAAACTTCCGAACCTTCCGATCGTATCCCTGCTCACGTACGATTAATGCTACTTCGCTTTCGAGATGAGACGATCTATTTGTGTTTTCAACGCTTCCTTACACTTTAATTTCTGTCATTCCGGCGTGCTTCTCGCCGGAATCCAGGGTTATGCCATTACGGGCAACTCTGGATTCCGGATGAAACATTTCCGGAATGACGACAGGGCGTTACTTTATGATGAGGTCATTAATCGTCTCATCTTGAAGACGAATTAGAATAATGTCCCCTTCCCGGCCGGGCTTACGGCGTCTCGTTTGTCGCAAATAGCTTGCGATCGAGACTGCGATATTGAACCGCTTCCGCGATATCGGGCGCGAGAATAGCGTCCCTTCCTGCGAGGTCGG
>CAZSME010000002.1:0-3593 GCA_964607665.1 uncultured Nitrospirota bacterium
GTTGCAGGGTGGGGAGAGGCGTTGGCAGAACGTTTTACCGCAGACCGATTTTTAGCCATAGATTGCATAATCGCCATTGAAAAACATCTTTGGGCACATCTAAAAACCGTAACGAGCGGTATGAGTGCAAGGCGCCCGGCGCACAGGAACCGCAATGTACGTAAAGTACATGAGGATTTCGAGTACCGCGCAACACCGCAATCATGCCGCACAGTAGGTTTTCAGATGCGCCCTTTACTATGCCAGAGGAAGCGAGATAGAATCAACCCCGCCACAACCGGGACGCCGTATTCTACATGACATTGCATTTGATAACAAAATATGATAGTCTGTTATCATGATTCGAACACAAATTAGTCTTTCGGAACAGGAGTATCACGCGGCCAAACGTGAGGCAGGACGTTTGGGCATCTCGATGGCAAAACTGTTCCGTCACTCGCTTCGTACGCTCCTTCCGGATGACATATCAAAACCGTGGATGCGGTATGCAGGGATAATTGAGACGGGCGATCCGATGGCATCGCAGAAGATCGACGACATCGTCTATGGCCAAAAAACCTGATGCCTATGTCGACACCTCCGCGCTGATTGCGTTTCTGGATCGATCAGACAGTTACCATCTGCCCTTCCGCCACCTGTTTTCTAATCCTCCGGCATTAATAACAACCACGCTGGTCGTAGCGGAGGGACAGGGCTGGTTTCTCAAACGGTATGACCGAATGCGTGCCCTGCAGTTTCTCTCGCTGATCGAAGAGCTGAAACCGCTCCGCATGCTTGCGGTCGGACCGGAGGAATTCGCCGCCGGCGCGCGAATATTGCGTAAGTTCTCAGACCAGGACCTCTCTCTAACCGATGCCGTTGGTCTGCACCTCATGAAAGTGCACAAAATAAGTAGCTGCTGGTCGACAGACTTCCATCTGGGGTTGACAGGAGTTTCACTTGTTGTCAAAAAGTACTGAACCTCGACGAACAACCGGTTCCGCGGCCTTTTGCAAAACCGAACAGTTCTATTTTAGTATTGCACCCCAATGATGAGGGGATAATGGCCGTGTCCAATCTATTAGAATCGCTCAATCCCAAACAAAAAGAGGCGGTGCTTCATACCGAAGGGCCGCTGCTGATTTTGGCCGGCGCCGGCTCCGGCAAAACCCGCGTCATTGTCCATCGGATGGCCTATCTGGTCACCGCGATTGGGATTCCACCCGATGAGATCCTGGCCGTTACCTTTACCAATAAGGCCGCGGGGGAGATGAAAAGCCGTATCACCACGCTTCTTCCCGAAAAAATGGGCCAAAAGGTCGGGGTCTCAACCTTTCACGCGACCTGCCTGAAAATATTACGGCAGCATAGTCATCATATTGGATATAAAAACAGCTTTGTGATCTATGATGCGCAGGATCAACTCTCCCTGATTCGATCCGCGATGACCGATCTCTCTATTGACGAAACGCAATACCCGCCGCGTAAGCTTTTGGGGCTGATCGGCCAGCTTAAAAACCAGTTGATCTCCCCAGCGGTCTACGCGGAAGGGAGGGCAGCGTATGGCCTGCAACAGACATTACAAGCGGTTTACCCGCTTTATCAGCAAAAGCTGATCACGCTTTGTGCCGTTGATTTTGATGACCTGATCGGCCTGACGATTCAATTATTCGAAGCCGTGCCCGATCTGCTGGCACGCTTCCGGCAAAAGATTCAATACCTGATGATCGACGAATATCAGGACACCAACTATGCCCAGTATCGGCTGACCCGGCTTTTGGTCTCGGAACGCCGGAACCTGTGTGTGGTTGGAGACGATGACCAGTCGATCTACGCCTTTCGCGGCGCCGATGTTGGAAATATTCTGAAGTTCGAACGCGACTATCCCGATGCCAAAGTCGTTGTGCTGGACCAGAACTATCGTTCGACACAAGCAATTTTATCAGGGGCCTCCGTCGTCATCTCCCAGAATAAGGAACGAAAACCGAAAACCTTATGGACGGAGAATCATCCGGGGGAACCGATTTTTTTAAAGCAGTTGGAAGACGAGATGGACGAGGCGCTGTTTATCCGAGAGACAATCGCGTCGGAACAAAGCGCCGGACAGTCGTTGTCCCGCTTCTGCATTTTGTATCGAACCCATGCCCAATCCCGCGTCATGGAAGAGGGATTGCGTAATAAGGGAATCCCTTATGTCATTTTTGGGGGGCTGCGATTCTACGAACGAAAAGAGATCAAAGACTTAATCGCCTATCTGCGCGTGATGGTCTATCCGGAAGATGGGGTCAGCCTCAAGCGGATCATCAATGTCCCAACCCGCGGCATCGGTGACGTGACCTTGCAGAAACTGATCGCGTATGCCGAGTTGGAAAATATCACCCTTTATGAAGCGATTGGCCGCGCCGCGCAAAAGGGGGAGAATAACATGATGGCCGGAGCGGGACGGCAACGCTTATCCGAGTTTTACCAATGGATGGAGCGGGGACGGGCCGAGATCAAAACGAGGCCGATTGCCGATCTTTTGCGCCTTGTAATCGAGGAGACCCAGTACCTTACATATCTTAAAGAAGGGGCACAGAAGGAGGAGGCCGAAGGACGGGTCGAAAACATTTATGAGTTTATTGCGGCGGCGGAACAGTTTACAGCGGAAGGGATCGAGATGGGATCCGCAGGGGAAGCAACCTATAAGGCGTTTCTGGATCAGATCGCGTTGCTCTCAAACGCGGATGAAAACAGCGGCAACGACGGCGCTTCGGTCACACTGATGACGCTGCACTCGGCAAAAGGGCTGGAGTTCGAGGTGGTCTTCATGGTCGGGATGGAGGAGGGTGTCTTTCCCCATGCCCGCGCGTTGACCAGCCCAAAAGAGATGGAGGAGGAACGACGTCTTTGTTATGTCGGAATGACCCGTGCGCGATCACAGCTTTATCTAACCTATACCGCAAGCCGCAGACTGTATGGCGCAACCCATTGGAACCCCCCTTCCCGATTTATAAAGGACCTGGAGGCCGAAACGGCGGCAACGGCCACACGCCCACAAACCGACCTCGCACGGCACGTTACCTCCGTTGGGGCGGGTAGAACAATGGGACAATACGAATCGGCTCCCTTCTACTCCGATTTACCGGAAGACGAAGCGCGGGAGAGAAGCCGCATCGGAAGGGGTGGAACGTATCCCCCTGGGCAATCGGTCCGGCATTCCATTTTTGGCGTGGGTCAAGTAATACAGTATGACGGGGGCGAAAAGATCACGGTCCGTTTTTCTTCGGTCGGCATAAAGAAATTGTCGTTAAAGTATGCTAAACTGGAGCCTCTAAAGGGGGGGAGATGAAAATCACGGAACAACAAGTTGCTCATGTGGCCAAACTGGCCCGGCTGGCTATTAACGCGAACGAGACGAAGCAATTCTCGGAACAGTTAAGCAATATCTTGACCTATGTCGAGAAATTAAACGAATTGGATACGGCCAATATTGAGCCGACGTCGCATGTGGTCCCGTTATCCAACGTTTTTCGAGATGACGTGGTGCGGCCTTCTTTATCAGTAGACGAGGCGATAGGGAACGCGCCGGATAAAGCATCCCCGTTTTTCAGGGTGCCAAAGATTATTGAATA
>CAZSME010000002.1:3693-5948 GCA_964607665.1 uncultured Nitrospirota bacterium
ATGTTAAAGTCGAAAATTCACCGGGCCACCATCACGGAGTCGGAGTTGCACTATCAGGGAAGCATTACCGTTGATGAGGCGTTGCTTCAGGCCGCGCAGATTCGTCCGTTTGAGCAGGTCATGGTCTCGAATCTCAATAACGGGGAACGATTTTCGACCTATGCCATCCCGGCAAAGAAGGGTTCCGGAGAGATCTGTCTGAACGGGCCAACGGCGCGCAAAGGGGTGGTGGGCGACCATGTCATTATTTTTTGCTACTCCCTTTACAACGAAGACGAGATGAAAAAGTTTAAGCCGATTGTTGTGAAGGTAGACAGCAAAAATCGGCTAACAAAGATATCACATAAGATAGGCGACTAAATTGAATCTTGTTGATCAACCGATTCATACACTTCTTTCGGCCCTTCAAAAAAGAACCCTGTCGGCAAAGGAGCTTGTTGAGGCGTTTCTAAAACAGATCGACCGGGTCGAGAAAAAGATTCATGCCTACAACAGCCTCACGCCAGAGACCGCCCTTGCCGACGCGGCCCGTGTGGATCAGGCCATAGCAAAAGGAAACGCTGTTGGACCGCTTTCTGGGATTCCAATCGCGTTGAAAGATAATCTCTGCACACGCGGTATTCCGACCACCTGCTCCTCAAAAATCCTGAAAGACTTTGTCCCACCCTATGACGCAACCGTGGTCACCCGTTTGCGAAACGCGGGGGCCATTTTTCTTGGCAAGACCAATATGGATGAGTTTGCAATGGGCTCGTCCACCGAAAACTCCGCATTTCTCAAAACAAGCAATCCGTGGGACCCCTCCCGGATTCCGGGGGGATCGTCCGGCGGTTCCGCAGCAGCGGTGGCCGCCTCCGAAGCGGCGGCCGCGCTCGGTTCCGATACCGGCGGATCGATTCGTCAGCCGGCATCGCTCTGTGGACTGGTTGGCCTGAAACCCACATACGGCCGCGTCTCCCGCTATGGCCTCATTGCCTTTGCCTCCTCGCTCGATCAGATCGGCCCACTCACCCATGACGTAACCGATATGGCCCTGATGATGAACGTGATTGGCGGATATGACCCGCTCGATTCCACCTCCGCCAATCTGCCGATGCCGGACCTTACCGCAGCCCTTTCCGGGAAGATTGATGGCATTCGGTTGGGTGTACCAAAAGAATATTTTGTCGGGGGGATGGATGAAGAGGTCTCCCAGTCGGTCTCGCAAGCGATTGAGACGCTGAAAAAGCGCGGCGCGAAAATCATCGAGGTCTCGCTCCCACACAGTGAGTATGCGATTGCGACGTACTATCTTGTCGCAACGGCCGAGGCCTCTTCCAATCTCGCGCGTTACGACGGCGTGAAATATGGCTACCGCACGCCGCAATCACAAGACCTGCTTGAGATGTATATGAAGAGCCGGCAGGAAGGGTTTGGACCCGAAGTCAAACGGCGGATTATGCTGGGCACCTATGCCCTCTCGTCCGGATATTATGATGCCTATTACAAAAAGGCACAGCAGGCCCGAACCTTAATTAAGAACGACTTTGATGCCGCGTTTCAAAAGGTCGATCTGATCGTCTCACCCACATCGCCGACCCCCGCGTTTCGATTTGGGGAAAAGACAGACGATCCGTTGCAGATGTATCTTTCCGATATCTTTACGATCTCCGTAAATCTGGCCGGCATCCCCGCGGTCTCGATCCCCTGCGGATTCTCAAAAGGGAACCTGCCGATTGGATTACAGCTCCTCGGCCGGCCTTTCGACGAGCCGACCCTTTTAAACGCCGCCTTCGCGTTTGAACAAGCCACCGATTTTCATCAACGGAGACCGGACATCTCATGATCTATTTTGCGTATGGCTCGAACATGGAGGCGGCCCAGATGAATGTTCGCTGCCCCGGACATACGGTGATCGGAACCGCCTGTCTTTTGGACTACACATTAGCCTTTACACGCTGGTCCCGCTCCTGGAATTCGGGTACGGCCGATATCATGCCGGAGAAAGGACAAGAGGTCTGGGGCGTGCTTTATGATTTGACACTCGCGAATCTTCGACGGATTGATAAATTCGCAGACTATCCCAATTCGTATGTACGGCAGGATATTCGGGTAACACAAAATAAGGAAGAACTGCCTGCGTTTACCTATGTTGCGGTGCGACAGGGGATCTTCTCGCCATCCAAGGCGTATTTAAACAAGATGATCCTGGGCGCAACCGAAAATACAATGCCGGAGCGGTATCTTTCTTTTTTGAAAACGATTGAGACCCACGA
>CAZSME010000002.1:6048-20483 GCA_964607665.1 uncultured Nitrospirota bacterium
CATGGCAACTGTCACAACAAAATATGAGCCGGTCATCGGACTGGAAGTGCATCTGCAGGTTTTAAGCCAATCGAAGCTCTTTTGCGGTTGTAGTACGGCGTTTGGTCAGATCGCCAATAGCCAAACCTGTCCAATCTGTCTGGGGCTTCCCGGGGCGTTGCCGGTCTTAAATCGGAACGTCGTGGAGCAGGGAATCCGGATGGCCCTGGCCACCCATTGTCAGATTGCGCCCTATGGCCGATTCGCGAGAAAGAACTATTTCTATCCCGACCTTCCCAAGGGGTATCAGATTTCAATGTATGAGTTGCCTCTGGCAGAACATGGCAAAATTGAGATTGTTGTCAATGGCGTAACGAAAACGATTGGCTTAACCCGAATTCATATGGAGGAAGACGCGGGCAAAAACCTTCATGAGGGGATCGACGCGGCCAGTCATGTCGATCTGAATCGCTCGGGGGTTCCGTTGCTGGAAATCGTGAGCGAGCCCGATATTCGGACCCCGGAAGAAGCAGTGGCCTATCTGAAAACGCTTCGTGAGATCGCGGTCTATGTTGGGGCCTCGGACGCCGACATGGAAAAAGGAAACTTCCGGTGCGATGCCAATATCTCGCTCCGTCCAATCGGAGAAAAAAAATTCGGGACTCGCGCGGAGATCAAAAACATGAACTCGTTTCGGTTTGTTCAAAAGGCGTTGGAGTTTGAAATAAAACGGCAAACGAACGTTTTGGAGGAAGGGGGGGAAGTGGCCCTCGAGACACGGCTCTGGGATGCAAAACGTGGTGCCACCTTCTCCATGCGAGGCAAAGAAGAGGCGCACGATTATCGCTATTTTCCCGAACCCGATCTGGTTCCACTGCAAATTGATTCCAAATGGATTGATAAGATAAAGGCCACGCTGCCGGAGTTGGCCGATGCCAAACGCGAACGATTTATCAACGAGTACCAGCTTCCCGAATACGATGCGCGGGTGTTGACCTCTTCCCAATCGCTTGCCGATTTTTTTGAGAAGGCGATTGCCGCCTATGGCCAAAATAAAGATAAGGCCAAAATCGTCAGCAACTGGATTATGGGTGATCTTTTGAGGGAGTTGAGAAACGATCATAAAGAAATGGAGGAGGTGTCGCTTCGGCCAGAACAGTTGGCCGCGCTCCTAACGATGATTGATAACGGTCTAATTAGCCAGAAGATTGCTAAAACTGTATTTGAAGAGGTTTATCGATCGGGCAAAAATCCGGAAGAGATTGTAAAGGCAAAGGGACTCACACAGGTCAGTGACGAAACGGCGCTGGAAAAGACAATTGACGAGGTGATCCAATCCTCTCCGAACGAGTTGGCCCGTTTTCAAAAAGGCGAAACGAAGTTGCTCGGCTTTTTTGTTGGCGAGGTCATGAAACGAACTTCTGGAAAAGCCAACCCCGGAAAAGTAAACGCATTGCTTAAAAGGAAATTGGCTGGCAGTTAAAAGGGGGGAGTTGGGGGTTGTTCATTCGGGTCGTTTGCTGGTATAAATAACGCACGCGGGAATAGCTCAGTGGTAGAGCATCGCCTTGCCAAGGCGAGGGTCGCGGGTTCGAATCCCGTTTCCCGCTCCATCTTCCCCTTTGTAAGGGAGGGCATCGCTAAAAACCGTCACGAGCGGCCAAAATGCAAGGCGCACGGAGCGGAGGAACCGAAATGTACGCTGTGTACATGAGGATTCCGAGCACCGCGCAACGCAGCAGTTGGGCCGCGCAGTAGGTTTAGAGCGGTGCCCTGGAGATATCCTACGAAAGATCGATTCTTAAAAGCGTGTCGGCGTGAAGAGGTCGATTGCACGCCCGTTTGGTTCATGCGCCAGGCCGGGCGTTACATGGAGGCGTTTCGCAAGGTTCGCCAAAAACATTCCCTGCTAACGGTCTGTAAAACACCGGACTTGGCCGCGGAAGTCACCCTTCAGCCGATCAACCGGTTCGATCTGGATGCCGCCATTATTTTTGCCGATATCCTGCTTCCGATTGAGCCAATGGGATTAAAACTCGACTTTATCAAAGGCGAAGGGCCCAGCATCTCGAACCCGTTGCAGGATAAAAAGGATGTGGACGCGTTAAAGCCGGTGGATACAAAGTCTGATCTGGGCTTTGTTCTGGAGGCCATCCGAACGGTTCGCCCGGAGCTCAAGGTCCCTCTGATTGGCTTCGCGGGCGCCCCGTTCACCCTCGCCTCGTATATGATCGAAGGCGGCCACTCGCGTCATTACATCAAGACCAAACAGATGATGCATGCCCAACCCGCCGCATGGAATCTGCTGATGACAAAGCTAACGACTGTTTTGGAAGCATATCTTTGCGCGCAGGCCGAAGCCGGCGCCGATGCGCTTCAGGTTTTTGACAGCTGGGTCGGGGCACTTTCTCCGCAGGATTATCGCGATCATGTCTTGCCCCACATGAAAAGGCTCTTCTTAGGCCTTAAAAAATCTCATGTGCCCATTATTCATTTTGGAACAGGGACCGCAACATTGCTTTCGATGCAACGGGAAGCGGGCGGCGATGTGATCGGACTGGATTGGAGGGTTCCGTTGGACGACGGATGGAGACAGGTTGGCCATGATGTGGCGATTCAGGGGAACTTGGATCCGGTCACCCTTTTTTCGCCCCGCTCTGAAATCGAAAAGCAGGTCGACGACATTTTAACGCGCGCTGCAAACCGCCCCGGCCACATTTTTAATGTAGGTCACGGGATTCTTCCGGAAACACCGGAGGCCCATGTTGAAGCGGTGATTGAGCGGGTTCACCGGAAAAGCAGACGTTCTCCGTAGGGGCGACCCGGTGGGTCGTCCCCGTTCCCTGGCCCGAGGTTATGCGGGGGCGTTGCCGTTGGTCGTTCCGTTTTCCGAGCCCGCTTCCTGTAGCGTCATCTGCGGCGACTTAACGAACATCTCCCGGTACTCACTGAGGCCGGTTCCCGCGGGAATCAACCTTCCAACAATGACATTTTCTTTTAGTCCTAGAAGCTCATCAACCCGCCCGCTGATCGCGGCATCGGTCAGAACGCGGGTGGTCTCCTGGAACGACGCGGCTGAAATAAAGCTGTTCGTGGACAAGGCCGCCTTCGTGATCCCCATAAAGATCGGCTTTCCATTGGCGGGCCTTCCTCCCTTCGCGACAACCCGTTCATTCTCCTCTTCAAAGGCAATTTTATCGACTTGAGATCGGATCAGAAAATCGGTATCGCCCGGGTCCTCCACACGAATTTTACGAAGCATCTGTCGAACGATAATCTCGATATGCTTGTCATTGATTGTTACCCCCTGAAGGCGGTAGACCTCCTGCACCTCATTCACGAGAAATTTCTGAAGTTCCTTGGGCCCCAAAACGTCCAGAATATCGTGCGGGTTCGCAGAACCATCCATCAACGGCTCTCCGGCCTGCACCCAATCCCCCTCACGCACATTGACATGTTTCCCTTTTGCCACAAAATACTCGCGCGAATCCCCCATTTCGTTTCTGACGATGACCTTACGCATCCCCTTCACCAGCCCACCATACTCCACGGTTCCGTCAATTTCGGAGATCACCGCATGTTCCTTCGGTTTCCGGGCCTCAAACAGTTCCGCCACCCTCGGCAGACCGCCTGTAATATCTTTTGTCTTGGTCGTCTCACGCGGAATTTTGGACAAAACATCCCCAGCGAACACCTTCTGTCCCTTTTCAACCAGGATATGCGCCCCCGCAGAAAGCAGGTATCGAGCAACCACGCCCGTTTGCGAGAGTTTGATCGTTCGGCCATCGTCATCTTTAATTGAAATGCGCGGCCGAAGGGTTGAGCCCGGGGAGTCCACAATCACCTTTCGGGAAAGCCCCGTAATCTCATCCACCTCTTCGCGCATGGTCTGCCCCTCAATAATATCTCCAAAGGCGACTTTTCCACTCACCTCGGTCAAAATCGAGAGCGAATACGGATCCCATTCGACCAATTCCTGTCCCGGCTCAACCCGGGCCTCCTTCTTGACCTTTAATTTGGCCCCGTAGACCACCGCATATTTTTCCTTCTCACGGCCCGCGTCATCGACAATGGCAATCTTTCCGCTACGGCTCATCACCACCATATCGCCATCTTTATTTTTCACCGTGTTCATATTGATATATTTTAACGTTCCGGCATTGCGGGCCACCAGAACCGTTTGTTCAATCACCCGGCTTGCCGTTCCGCCGATATGAAAGGTTCGCATCGTGAGCTGCGTCCCCGGCTCGCCGATCGACTGGGCCGAAGTCACACCAACGGCCTCGCCTTTTTCAATCATTTTCCCGCGGGACAAATCCCGTCCATAGCATTTTGCACAGACACCCCGACGAGCCTGACAGGTCAACACGGAACGAATCTTGACATGATCAATACCGGCATCGATGACCCCCTGTGTTCGCTTTTCATTCAGCTCTTCTTCCTTCGGACAGATCACCTCATGGGTAATCGGGTCTTTGATCTCTTCCGCCGCGACACGGCCTAAAATCCGCTCCTCCAGCGGCATAATGACCTCGCCCCCTTCCACGAGCGCGGAGACAACGATTCCATCGTTGGTCTGACAGTCCAGCTCATTGATTATCACATCCTGAGAGACATCCACCAGTCGGCGGGTGAGGTATCCGGAGTTCGCGGTTTTCAACGCGGTATCCGCAAGCCCCTTTCTCGCGCCGTGCGTCGAGATAAAATATTCCACCACGGTTAACCCCTCTCGAAGATTTGCGATAATCGGGGTCTCGATGATTTCTCCAGACGGCTTCGCCATCAAACCCCGCATTCCGCCCAACTGACGGATCTGCTGGGCCGAACCCCGAGAGCCGGAATCGGACATCAGGTACAGGGAATTAAACTTTGACCCCTCTTTAGACCGTCCCCCCTTTTTTGCAAGGCTTTCGTCCGCCTGTCCCAACTCCTTGACCATTTCATTTGCAACCAGTTCCGTGACATGGGCCCAGATATCCACCACTTTGTTATATCGTTCCCCGTTTGTAATCAGACCCTCTGAATACTGTCGCCCGATTTCGGCAACCTCTTTTTTGGCCCGGTCGATCAGTTGCGGCTTCTTCGAGGGGATTTTCATGTCATCCACGCAAACCGAAATCCCGGTTCGAGTGGCATACGCAAAACCGACTTCTTTGAGCTTATCGAGCAAAACAACCGTTTCCGCAACGCTGGCTTCACGGTAGGTCATATCGATTAGCTTCGAAAGTTCCTTCTTGTTTAAAACCCGGTTAATGGCCGAAAAAGGAACCTGCGGGGGGAAAATTTCGCTCATCAGAATGCGACCCACGGTCGTGTCGACCCGTTTTCCATCCAACCGTATCTGTACCTTCGTATGTTCCTCAACCTCCCCCGCGTCATACGCAACACGCGTTTCCTCTCGCGTGGCAAAAATCTTTCCCTCCCCTTTCGCGCCCGCTCGCTCTTTGGTCAGCCAGTAACATCCTAGCACCATATCCTGAGACGGGGTCATGATCGGTTTTCCACTGGCCGGAGAGAGGATGTTATTCACCGACATCATCAGGACCCGCGCCTCCATCTGGGCCTCAATGGAAAGCGGAACATGAACGGCCATCTGGTCCCCATCGAAATCGGCATTAAAGGCGGTGCAAACCAGCGGATGCAGCCGAATGGCTTTCCCTTCCACTAAAACCGGGTCGAAGGCCTGAATCCCCAACCGATGCAGCGTGGGGGCCCGATTCAAAAGGACCGGATGCTCCCGAATGACCTCATCCAAAATATCCCAAACTTCCGACTTTTCTTTTTCAACCATCTTTTTGGCCCCTTTGATGGTTGTGACATACCCCTTCTGTTCCAGCTTCTGAAAGATAAACGGCTTAAAAAGCTCGAGCGCCATTTTCTTCGGCAAACCACACTGATTGAGCTTAAGTTCCGGCCCCACCACAATCACCGATCGGCCCGAATAGTCCACCCGTTTTCCGAGAAGATTTTGCCGGAATCGCCCCTGCTTTCCCTTCAACATATCGGAAAGCGACTTTAACGGCCTCTTGTTGGTTCCCCGAATTGCCCGCCCTCGACGCCCATTATCGAAAAGGGCATCCACCGATTCCTGCAACATCCGCTTCTCATTTCGAATAATCACGGAAGGCGACCGCAACTCGATCAATCTTTTCAAGCGATTGTTCCGATTAATCACCCGGCGATAAAGGTCATTGAGATCCGACGTGGCAAATCGGCCTCCATCCAGCGGGACCAACGGACGCAACTCCGGTGGGAGAACCGGAATGACCTCCAGGATCATCCATTCCGGCCGATTCCCCGCCTTTCGAAACGCCTCGACCACTTTCAGACGCTTGGTTAACTTCTTTTTTACGGCTTCCGATGTGGCCGCACGCATCTTTTTCTGCAATTCGGTGTAGAGGGGATCGGTATCCACCTTTCTTAAAAGCTCTCGAATGGCCTCCGCGCCCATCCCCGCGATAAAGCTGTTTGCCCCCTGCTCCTCAATGGCCGCACGATACTGATCTTCCGTCAAAAGCTCTTTCTCTTTGAAACGACTCTGCTTCGGATCAATAACAATATAGCTTTCACAGTAGAGCACCCGCTCTAATTGCTTCAAGGTAAGGTCCAACAACGTTCCCAGCCAGCTCGGCAGTCCTTTCAAGAACCAGATATGCGCAACCGGCGCCGCAAGCTCAATATGGCCCATCCGCTCTCGTCGCACTTTTGACTGAATGACTTCGACACCGCACTTATCACAGACAATGCCACGATGCTTCATCCGTTTGTATTTGCCGCAATTGCATTCCCAATCTTTCACCGGACCAAAGATACGGGCACAGAACAGGCCATCTCGCTCCGGCTTAAACGAGCGATAGTTGATTGTTTCGGGCTTCTTGACCTCGCCATAGGACCAGGAGCGAATTTTATCCGGGGAGGCAACATGAATTCGGAGTGCGTCAAATGAGATCTGCGACTTTCCTCGGTCAAAAAGAGGGCTGCCCATCCCGATGCCAAACCCACCCATCCTCGTTTCCACGTTGCTGGCTACTGTTTCCATACTGTCTTATCGCCTTTCTTTGCTTGACTTCCCCACTCCCCTTCGTCCCCTCTTTCGAAAAGGGGGGATAAACGGTGGGCGGAAAAACTATTTTTTGACCAATTCCACATCCAGACCCAGACTCTGAAGCTCCTTAATCAAAACGTTGAACGATTCCGGTAATCCGGATTCGAGGAACGGCTCTCCCTTGACAATCGCTTCATAGATGCGAGATCGGCCCGCGACATCATCGGACTTGACGGTAAGAAACTCCTGCAGGGTCGAGGCCGCGCCATACGATTGCAGGGCCCAGACCTCCATCTCTCCCAATCGCTGTCCTCCAAACTGGGCCTTTCCGCCCAACGGCTGTTGCGTGACGAGTGAGTAGGGCCCATTGGAACGGGCATGAATTTTGTCGTCAACCAAATGGTGAAGCTTTAGCATATACATCTGTCCAACCGTCACCTCCGCGTGAAACCGCTCACCGGTTTTCCCGTCGTAAAGAGTGGTTTGCCCGGAAGGGGGCAGCCCCGCCTCTTCGAGCATCGCCTTAATCTCTTTTTCGGAAGCGCCGTCAAACACCGGTGTGGAGCAGTAAGTCCCCAACGTCTTTGCCGCCCATCCCAGATGGGTCTCTAAAATCTGACCCACGTTCATTCGGGAGGGAACCCCCAGCGGATTCAACACAGCATCCACCGGCGTTCCGTCGGCCAGATAGGGCATATCTTCTTCCGGCAAAATACGCGATACCACCCCCTTATTGCCATGTCGGCCCGCCATCTTATCGCCCACCTGTATTTTTCGCTTCATCGCGATAAACACCTTGACCGACTTCAGAACACCCGGAGGCAACTCACCCCCCTGTTTGAGTCGACCGACCTTTTCGTCATAGAGCATCTGTAAACTATCAACCTGCTCTTTAGTAAACTCGGAAAGCCGATCGACCCGCTCCTGATCTTTTGGATCATTTAAGATAATCCCCTTTAAGGCTTCGTCGGGGAGTTTATCCAAAATCTCCTTGGTCATTTTCTTTTTCTTCTTTAAGAGAATCTCTCCCGTTTCGGGGTCGACAATATCCACGCCAATCGCGCTGTCGGTTAGAATTTTCCGAAGTTTTTTGTATCGCTCCTCCTCGATGATACGGAGTTCGTCGCGATGATCCCGCTGAAGAAGAATCGTCTCTTCGCTATTTAAGGTCTTCGTTTTGCCTTCTTTTTCCGCCACGCTTCTTCGAACAAAAATCTTGACATCTACGATCACCCCTTCAACCCCGGGGGGAACATAGAGCGAGGCGTCTTTGAAGTCACCGGCCTTTTCACCAAAAATAGTTCGCAACAGTTTTTCTTCTGGTGTCAGCTGGGTCTCTCCTTTTGGGGTGACCTTCCCCACCAGAATATCCCCGGCGTGGACCTCTGCGCCAATTCGAATGATCCCCGATTCGTCGAGATTGGCCAAAGCCTCTTCACTGATATTCGGAATGTCGCGCGTGATCTCCTCTTTTCCGAGTTTGGTATCGCGTGCCTCCAGATCAAACTCTTCAATATGAATCGAGGTAAACCGGTCTTCCTTGACCAACCGTTCGGAAAGCAAGATCGCATCTTCAAAGTTATACCCTTCCCAGGGCATAAACGCGACGAAGACGTTCTGGCCCAATGCCAACTCGCCACGATCCATCGCAGGGCCATCGGCCAACAGCTCTCCTTTTTTGACACGCTGTTTGATCTGCACAATCGGTTCCTGGTGAATACAGGTGGACTGATTGGACCGCTGAAACTTAATCAGACGGTAGACATCCAATGCCATTTCCGGTTGCTCATTTGCGGCCCTCTTTTCCTTTTGAGAAAGATCGGCCCGTACGACAATCCGGGTCGCATCCACACTTTCGACCACGCCATCGCGCCGCGCTAATACCCCATAGCCGGAGTTTTGCGCCACGATTTTTTCGATGCCCGTCCCAACCCAGGGGGCCTCCGTGGAAAGCAAGGGAACCGCCTGCCGCTGCATGTTGGATCCCATCAGGGCACGATTGGCATCGTCGTGTTCCAAAAAGGGAATCAGCACGGTCGCCACGCTCACAATCTGTTTTGGAGAAACATCCATATACTGAACCGCATCGGGCGAAACCGTTACGAATTCATTATTGCATCGCGCCGAAACCGACTCCGCGATAATTTTCCCTTTTGCGTTGATGGGCGTGTTGGCCTGCGCGATCACATATTTATCGCCATCAACCGCCGAGATAAACTCCACATCGTCGCTCACCACCCCCTGGGACACCTTCCGGTACGGCGACTCGATAAAACCATACTCATTAACACGCGCGTAGGTCGCCATGGAGGTGATCAAACCGATATTGGGTCCTTCTGGTGTTTCAATCGGGCAGATACGGCCATAGTGGGAGGGGTGCACATCCCGCGCCTCAAATCCGGCTCGATCCCGCGTTAACCCCCCGGGTCCCAACGCCGAAAGACGACGCTTATGCGTAATTTCCGCGAGTGGATTCGTCTGATCCATAAACTGGGAAAGCTGGCTGCTGCCAAAAAACTCCTTAATGGCGGCAATGACCGGCTTTGCGTTAATCAGATCGTGCGGCGAAGCCGTTTCAAGGTTCAACAGGCTCATCCGCTCTTTAATCGTTCGCTCCATTCGGACCAAGCCGATTCGAAACTGGTTTTCCAAAAGCTCTCCGACCGATCGAACACGTCGATTCCCGAGGTGATCGATATCGTCGATGTCGCCTTTGCCCCCTTTCAGGGCAACCAGATAACGAACGGTTTCCACCAGATCCTTGGCTGTCAGAGTTCGACACGACATCGGAACATCCAGCCCCAGCTTTTTATTTATTTTGAGACGTCCCACGGGGTAAAGGTCATACCGTTTTGGGTTAAAGAAGAGCGATTCAAAAAGGTTCTTCGCCGTTTCCGCCGTTGGGGTTTCTCCGGGTCGGATTCGCCGATAGACCTCGGCCATCGCATCATGAGGCGACGCGATTTTTTTGGTCGCCAGCGTATCGCGAATGACGGTAGAGAACTGGACATTGTCCGTATAAAGAAGTGGGATGTCCGAAATGCCGGCCCCGATGATTTGGGTTAAAACCGTCTCGGTTAAGGCTTGATTGCCTTCCACCAGGACTTCTCCCGTTTTCGGATTGACGATATCGCTTAAAACAAAACGACCGACCAGATCGGCCTTTGAACAGGGAATGTCGACAATACCGGCTTCCTGCATCTTGAGAAGCACGGCCCGGGTCAACGGCAAACCCTCTTTAACAATGACCTCCTTTTTACGGTCTTTGAAGGCGATCGGCGCTAAAAGCCCAACATGAACTGTCGGATCAAACTTTCGGACCAACTCGCCATCAATAATTTTGATCTCTTCGATGGGATAGAACACCTTCAGCAGAAGCGTTTCGACCGTACGCGCCTCGACCCGTCCGGATTTTGTTTCCATGAAATAGATCGTCTCCTCACCGCGTTTTTCTTCAGAGGCAAAGGCGGCCAGAAAAACGGTGATCGGAAGCTTTCTCCTGCGATCCACCCGCGCATAAAGAATATCTTTCGAGTCAAAATCAAAATCAAGCCAGGAGCCACGATAGGGAATAATACGCCCCGAATAAAGGATTTTCCCGGAGGCATGGGTCTTTCCTTTGTCATGGGTAAAAATCACACCGGGAGACCGTTGCAACTGACTGACAACCACCCGTTCGGTCCCGTTCACGATAAAGGTTCCACTGTCGGTCATTAACGGAAGTTCTCCCAGATAGACCTCCTGCTCCTTGACATCGCGAACCTTTTTGCCCTTTCCCTCTTTTTCAAAACGGATCAACCGAACCTGGATTTTCAACGGAACGGCATAGGTCATGTTCCGTTCCATACACTCGTGGATATCGTACTGCGGCGTACCGATGGAGTAGTTAATGAACTCAATCACGGCCATCTCGTTATAGTCGGAAAGCGGAAAAACGGAGGTAAAGACAGACTGCAGTCCAATGTCTTCGCGGTCCTGCGGCAGAACATCGCGTTGCTGAAAACGCTTATAGGAGGACTTTTGGAGTGCAATTAAACTTGGAATGTCGACTTTGATCTGAATCTTTGAAAAATCTCTGCGTTCTCTTACCCCACCGGATTCACTTTTTGTCATCGTTTCATGCCCCCCAGCGACCCTTTTGGATCGCATTAAAACCGACTCAAAAGACCTCTCTGACTGAAAACCGGGATGACCGTTGGTTGGTCTGCCACCCCAAACAGACTCGGAGAAATCCAATGATGACCGTCCTCATGCCCGGCTCCGCGAACAGAGAACGCCGTCTGTCTCCGCCTTGACTTACTTTATTTCTACAACGCCGCCGACTTCTTCGAGCTTTTTCTTCATCGTTTCGGCTTCTTCTTTTGCAACACCGGTCTTCACGGGCTTCGGCGCGGCTTCAACCAGGTCTTTTGCCTCTTTAAGCCCCAATCCCGTCAATTCCCTGACCACCTTGATGACCTGGATTTTCTTATCGCCCGCAGACGTTAAATGAACGTCAAAAGCGGTTTTTTCTTCAACCGCCGCCGCCGCTCCCCCTGTAGCCGCACCGCCCGATGCCGCTGCGACCGCAACCGGTGCCGCCGCCGTTACACCAAAACGGGTCTCGACCAACTTAACCAGCTCGGACAGCTGTAACACCGGCATCTTCTCGATTGCCGTAAGAATCTGATCGTTTGTTAACTCCATCTCTTGCGTTGCCATTTTTCCTTTTCTCCTTTATTTATGATGTTTTTTTCTCACGTGATACCCTGACGGCGTCAAGCGTTCTTGCAAACTGACTCACAATCGAACCCAGCGCGCCCGCGAAACCATAGAGGGGCGACTTCATCCGGACAACCAATTGACCGAATAACATCTCTCTGCTCGGGAGCTTGGCCACGGCCCGAAACGCGGCAAGATCGATGACACGACCCTCCAAAACACCGGCCTTCACCTTCAGCTTCTTCTGGCTATCCAACAGGCCATCCAGGGCCTTGATGGGCGAAACAGGATCGCCAAATCCGAGGGTCATCGCAACGGGCCCCTTAAACTGGCCGCTGATTTTTTCCGCTGCGGTTCCCTTTGCCGCTCGAATGGCCAGCCGGTTTTTGACCACACGAAACTCTCCCTTTGCCTTTCGAAGCGTGCTTTTGACACCACGAATCTCCTCCACGCTCATCCCGGAATAATCGGTTAAAATGGCAACAGTGGCCCGGCCCAACCGTTCGTGCAGCGTTGCAACGACATTTTCTTTTTCTTGTCTTTTCATCTTATTCCTGATCCATATGTTCCATACCGCTAATATCCACGGGAATACCCGGGCCCATCGTCGATGAAACGGTAAGGCTTCGGATATATCGTCCTTTCACCGCTGCCGGCCTGGCCTTAACAATCGCCTCGATTACGGTCTTGGCGTTTTCTAAAAGCTGCTGGGAACGAAAAGAAACGCGACCAATCGATCCGTGAAAGATCCCCCCCTTTTCAACGCGATACTCCACCTTACCCTGCCGAATCTCCCGAATCGCCTTCGCCACATCAAAGGTAACGGTTCCAACTTTCGGGTTCGGCATCAGACCACGGGGCCCCAGGACTTTACCCAGCTTCCCAACTGCAGCCATAACATCCGGTGTCGCAACCGCCGTATCAAATTCCATCCATCCCTTATTGATCTTATCAATTAAGTCTTCCATCCCAACGAAGTCGGCACCGGCTTCTTTTGCCTCCCGCTCCTTTTCTCCCTTTGCAAAAACCACAATCCGCACCTTTTTGCCCGTTCCATGTGGCAGGGTGGTCGATCCACGCACCATCTGATCCGCATGCCGAGGATCCACCCCCAACCGCAACGCAAGGTCCACCGCCTCATCAAACTTTGCGCAGGCCACCTCCTTCACAAGAGACAAGGCCTCTTCCAACGTGTAGAGCGGCTTGGTGACCTTGGCCGCCGCAATGTTATATTTTTTGCCCATTTCGTTATCTCCTGCCCCTTACCCCCCACCCAATCCTCCCCCTACCCAGGGGGAGGGAATTGAGAAGGCCTTCTTACTCGCAAACCTGCTTGCGCTCCCTATCGCAATCAGATCACCTGTACACCCATACTGCGGGCCGTACCTTCAATAATGCGTTCCGCTCCGTCCATATCAATGGCATTGAGATCGGCCATTTTTATACGCGCGATCTCTTTGACCTGCGCCTTTGTAACCGACCCCACCTTATTTTTATTCGGTGCCGCAGCCCCCTTGGCAATGCGAGCCGCCTTTTTAAGAAGGGTCGCCGCGGGAGGCGACTTCATCTCAAAGGTAAAGGTTCGATCGGTATAAATGGTAATAACCGCAGGAATGATCGTGTCTTCCTGACCCTGCGTTTTCGCGTTAAACGCCTTGCAGAACTCCATGATATTCACACCATGTTGTCCCAATGCAGGCCCTACGGGAGGCGCGGGATTTGCCTTTCCCCCTGGAATTTGAAGCTTGACGGTTGTCTTTATTTCCTTTGCCATATGTCTATACCTTTTCTACCTGAAGAAAACTAAGCTCCACCGGTGTGGAGCGGCCAAAAATAGAAACCAACACTTTGACTTTGCTTTGATCGGCGTGCAACTCGTCCACGACGCCATTGAACCCAAAGAACGGCCCATCCGTAATCCGCACCGACTCGCCTTTTTCAAACTGGGTCTTTTCCCGAGACGGAGAAAGACCCTCATCCACCTGTTTTAACAACAGGTCGACTTCCTGCTGTGAAAGTGGGGCAGGCTGAGCACCACTCCCCAAAAAACCGGTTACCTTCGGCGTAAGCTTCACCAACTGCTGCAGCTCATCATCAATGCACATTTCCATCAAGACATATCCGGGGAAGAATTTCCGGGTCATCACCTGCTTCTTGCCTCCCCGAATCTTGACGACCTCCTCCGTGGGGACTAAAACCCGTCCCACGCGATTGGCCAGCCCCAGCGATCGGACCTTCTCTTCCAAGGCCTCTCGGACACGATTTTCAAATCCCGAATAGGTGTGAATAACGTACCAGTTCTTTTCCATTTTTATCTTATACGACCCGCGTTCTTAATAACGCCAAGACTCGCCTTGTCATTTCGACTGAAAGGAGAAATCTCTTATTGCAATATTTCCAACAACTTCAGATTTCTCGCTCCGCTCGAAATGACACTGGAGTAGAGTTTTTCAATAACCTACTAAATCACCCAGCTCAACAAACGAACCAAAAGCGCGTCCATAACGGCCAAGAAGAGTGAGACAATCAAGGTCAGCACGATCACGACGGTTGTTGATCCTACAACCTCGCTCCGACTTGGATAGGTCACCTTTATGACCTCGCTCTTTACCTCTTTCAAAAACTCGGATATCGATTGAACCCATTTCTTTATCGTATTCATTCGTTTGCGATTACGGGGGCAACGTGCCCCCCCTCTCCGCCCCCCACC
>CAZSME010000003.1:0-1336 GCA_964607665.1 uncultured Nitrospirota bacterium
TTCCCCTGCATTTCATCTAAAAGGGCAGGGGAATCGGCCTCAAACCGCAAAACCAGCGCCGGCTGTGTGTTGGACGCGCGAATCAATCCCCATCCCCCAGGAAACAAAAACCGCACCCCATCCACATCAATCGTCTGATACGTTTGTTTCAACTGTTTCCGGCACTGTTCCACCACTTCAAACTTCTTTTCGTCTGGACAGTTGACCCGAATCTCCGGAGTGACCGACAGCTTGGGCAGCCCCGCAAAATAGGAAGAAAGGGGTCGTTCACGTTGCGCCAAAATCTCCATAAGCCGACAGCCGGCATAAATGGCATCGTCAAAACCAAAATGGCGATCTGCGAAAAAGAAATGGCCGCTGACCTCGCCCCCAAACGCCGCGCCGGTCTCCCGCATCTTCGCCTTAATGATCGAATGCCCCGCCTTCCACATGATCCCGTTTCCACCGAGGCGAGTGACTTCGTCATATAAAACCTGCGACGCCTTCACCTCTGATACAATCGTTGCGTTGGGCCGTTCTTTCAAAATCTCCGTTGCGAAAAGAAGCGCTAACCGATCGCCCCAAATAATCTCGCCCTGCTCATCCACAACCCCCAAACGATCGGCATCGCCATCAAAGGCAATCCCAAGATCGGCCCCCTGTTTTCGAACCTCGGCGATCAGATCAACAAGATTTTCCGGCACCGTGGGATCGGGATGATGATTGGGGAATCGTCCATCCGGCTCGCAAAAAAGAGGGGTCATGTCGCATTGAAGCTGTTTAAAAATTTCCGGCGCGATCAACGATGCCGTCCCATTTCCACAATCCACCACCACCCGCAGAGGCCGTGCGCCGCGCCTTAACTGAAACGGCTTAAAATGACTCGTAAAATAATCGCGATATGTCGCAAGAAAATTGTTTTCTATTGTGATATTTCCCGTTTTCTGTCCTGGGCCATAATCCTGCCGGTCGATTGTCCTTTTTATCTCTTGTATCTCGTCTCCAAAAAGGGCCTGTTTCCCGGAGCACAGCTTAAACCCATTGTACTCCGACGGATTGTGACTCGCGGTGATCATGATCCCGCCATCCACCTTGAGCTGGTGCAGTGAGAAGTAGAGGGTTGGGGTGGGACAGGCGCCGATATCCACCACGTTCAGGCCGGTTGCGCGGAGTCCCTCGATGACGGCAGATCGCAACGCCGGGCCGCTGGGACGGATATCGTACCCCAGCGAAACGGTTTGGCCCGCATTACGGCGGATGCGTGTTCCAAAGGCGCGGCCAATGGCCTCCCCCGTTTCAGTCGTCAGGTCTTTTCCAAACACCCCGCGAATATCATATTCTCTAAAAATCGACATGG
>CAZSME010000003.1:1436-4106 GCA_964607665.1 uncultured Nitrospirota bacterium
TCTATATTATACTCCTTGATTTTGTTCAACAGCGTTTTGTAATTGACCTGAAGCCGTTCCGCCGCCCTGGACTTATTCCCGCCGCATTCGGCCAAAACCTTCTGAATCAGCTTCGTTTCGATGGCCCGTGATGCCCGTTCGCTGACTTCGTAGAGCGTTCCCTCAAGGGGAATGTCGGATGGCATCGACGTCGTTGCGGTTAATCCTAAATCCTCCGGAAGAAGCTGCGGCCCTTCGGAGAGGATAATGGCCCGTTCAATACAATTTTGCAACTCCCTTACATTACCGGTAAACGGATGCGCCTGTATGAGCGCCATCGCTTCTGGAGACACCCCTTGGACATCTTTCTTCAACTCCTTGGAATAATGCGCGATGAAATGATCGACCAACGCCGGAAGATCCTCCCGTCGTTCTCGAAGGGGGGGGACGAAAATGGAAAAGACGTTCAGCCGATAGTAGAGGTCTTCTCGGAACTCTTTTTGGGCGACCCGCGCGAGCAGGTCACGATTGGTTGCCGCGATCAGGCGGACATCGATTTTCACGGGGGTTGTTCCCCCGACACGCATCATCTCTCCCCCTTCTAAAACGCGAAGGAGTTTTGACTGAAGCACAATATCCATCTCCCCCACTTCGTCGAGGAAAAGGGTTCCCTGATGGGCCAATTCAAACTGCCCGATCTTGCGGCCCACTGCGCCGGTAAAGGCCCCGCGTTCATGGCCAAAAAGCTCGCTCTCTAGAAGTTCTCGGGGAATCGCCGCGCAATTAATCGAGACCAACGGCTTGTCATGACGCGGTGAAAGAAGATGCAGCGCCCGCGCAAAAAGCTCCTTCCCTGTTCCCGACTCGCCGGAGAGCAGCACGGTGGTTTTCCCTTGTGCCACTTTTTTTGCCTTTTCCAACGCATCGAGCATCGCCGGGGCCTTTCCAATAATTTGTGGAAACCCGATCTGGCCCTTGAAACGTTCTTTCAAAATCTGATTTTCCGTCAGAAGCCGTTTTTTCTCCAAGGCCTTTCCGATTTGTAGAATCAGGTGATCCGGATCAAACGGTTTTTCGATAAAATCGTATGCCCCCTCTTTCAGCGCTCGAACTGCCGTTTCAATGTTGCCATGCGCGGTCATCAAGATCACCGGAATTTCGGGTGCGTATTCTTTGACCGCGCGCAGTACATCCAGTCCGCTTTTTCGAGGCAGCCGCAGATCGGTCACGACCAGATCGATCCCCCGTTCTCGTGCCTTTGCGATTCCTGCAGCCCCGTCGTTCGCCAGCACGACTTCGAATCCGGCCCCCGTCAACGCCTGTGATAGCATCGTTGCGAGCCCCTCTTGATCTTCAATGACCAAAATCGTTTCCATATTAAAACCGATGGACGGGGAGGGTGATCATAAAGGTCGTGCCAACCCCCTCTTGACTGTCTACCCCAATGGTGCCGTTATGCGAAAGAATAATTTTATGGGTCAAGGCCAACCCCAACCCGGTCCCCTTTTGTTTTGTGGTGAAAAACGGAAGAAAAATCTTATCGAGATCACCCGGGGCAATCCCCCGGCCGGTATCGGAGATTTTAATTTCAATAAAACGGTCTCCCCAATAACCCACCTGAACATGAAGGGTCTTGTTCGGCGTTTCGTCCATCGCGTCTAACCCGTTTTGAATCAGGTTGGATAACGCTTGCCGCAATAAAACAGCATCCACAACCGCCTCACAGTCTTCAAACGTGGTTTGAAACGAAATGTCGGGGTGTCCCGACCGAAACGGTTGGAGTGTTTCTTCAATCAGGGGAAGCATCGGGATCCGCTTTACGGTCAACGCCGGTTTCTTCCCATAGGCCAGCAGTTCCGTAATCAACTGTTCCATCTTGGACAGTTCGTGGGTAATGGCACGTGTCATCTCCTGTTTCGGATCGGCCGGCTGAAACCCTTTTGACAGCAGACTGGCATATCCCAAAATCGTTCCCATGTAGTTTCGGAATTCGTGGGCAATAAAGGCTGAAACTTCGCCCATCAGGACCAGCCGCTTTTTTAATTCCACCTGCTCTTGTAACAGCTTCATCTCGGTTAAATCGCTAAAAACAAGGATGGCGCCGATTTGATTTCCCTCTCGATCGCGTAGCGCCGATGGGGTCAGCCCCAGACAGATTTTTTTTCCGTCGCGTCGCGTGAGTTCGCATTCTTTGCGAAGGGCATGCTGATTGAGATCAAACGTCTCTTTTAAGAAAGAGGCGATTTCCGTGTGGGGACCAAAAACCGATTCGTGCCCTTTCCCGACGACTTCGCTCCGTTTGAGGTTCAAGATCGTTTCCGCGGCCGGATTCATCGCGGTGACATTGTGTTCACGATCAAAGGCCAACACCCCGCTGGTCACGCTTCGCAGGATATTTTCGTTGTAATGTTCCATCGTCTCGGCATAGGCCTCCGCTTTGTCCTTCATCTGCTCGAGCGCTTGTCCCTTTTGTTTAAGATCACGAATCGCCCCCTGAAAGGTATTTTCCAGGAGGCTGCCGACGGCGTCCCCTTCGCGATCTTGTGTTCTCGAAGAGACGAACAAGAAGCGTAACGTGTAGTAGACTAAAACCCCGCCACCCACCCAGCCAAAGACGCGAATCAGCAGGAGTAGCGTCCAAGCGCCCCCATGCTCGGTTGCCGGAAGCGAAACGGTAATACGGGCGATATA
>CAZSME010000003.1:4206-6703 GCA_964607665.1 uncultured Nitrospirota bacterium
TCCAAGCGCCCCCATGCTCGGTTGCCGGAAGCGAAACGGTAATACGGGCGATATAGCGGCCTTGTCGGTCTTCGATCGGCAGCCAAATCTCCCCGAAACGGGAATGCGTCTTACTTTTAGAAGGCATCAGATACTGTGTTTCCCCATTTTCAGACGCCTTCCGGAGGAGCGGAGACGGCGGCACCGTCTCTTTCTCTTTGACTTCCCGATTGGAATCGGCCAAAAGTGTTCCATCGGTTTCGATCAGCAAAATCTGTTTTACCCCAAGCGTTTCGGCCAATGCGTGAAGGGGATAGGGGTCTTGTTTGAGTTCACTGATCTTTCCTGTCAACGCAGTCTTCCCCTGCTCTGCAAGCCGGTATAATCGCTCTTTTTCGCCGGTTGCGACGGCATCCAAAAGGGTGGTGAGCTGAAGCTGTTGATAGGTTAAAAGAAGGAGCAGGAGAAAAACGGCGAAGAAGCAGAAAAGGACAACAAGGGAACGGAGTTTCTTAACAGCCATCGCGTTTCCGTTTTGGTTAATAATAAATCGTGGCTTCGTCGCTCATCGGGGGCAAAACATACAGGTCGAAAATGATGTTCCCCCAGAACAGCGCAATCAGCGCGCCCAGCGCGAGAAAGGGGCCAAACGGGATCGGATCGTTCCGGTGGCGCTTCCGCGTTGCAATGAGAAGGATTCCGATAATCGATCCGGAGACCGATGCCGAAAGAATCGCGAGCAGCATTCCTTTCCAGCCGAGGAAGGCTCCGATCATCGCCACCAGCTTGATATCGCCCCCTCCCATTCCTTCTTTTTTTAGCAGGGCCAAGGAGAGGAAAGCAATCAGATAAAAAAGCCCGCCGCCGATGAAAAGCCCAATCAGGGAATCCTTCCATCCGGTGGGAAGCAGGAACGAGGAGGCGAGCACTCCCAAAACAATTCCGGGGAGGGTAATCACGTCGGGGAGAATCTGGTGGGCCAGATCGATAAAGGTCAGGGTGAGCAAGGCCGAGAAGAAAAGGGCATAGATCAGGGTTTCGAACGACGGCCCAAACCGATGGAGAATAAAAAGGTATCCGGCGCCATTTAAGAACTCCACCAGCGGATATCGCCAGGAAATCGGCTCATGACAGTTGCGGCATCGGCCACGCAGCAGTAAGAAGCTGATGATCGGGATGTTTTGTAACGGCCCAATCCGTTTTTTACAGGCGGGGCAGTAGGAAAAGGGGAAAACGATCGACTCTTCTTTTGGAATCCGGTGGATGCAGACATTCAGGAAACTGCCGACGATCAGTCCTAAAATAAGGAAGATTGCATAGAGGGCCATAGGCGTTTTTTGTTTTCCACATCTTCTGGTACGATCGAGCGCACTCTAACATAAGGGGTGTGCTCTCGCAAGGGTCATCCTCTTCATCTGCACGGGTAACAGATTGACATCTCTCCTCACTTCGGTTATATTCTCCACAGTGTTATAGTGTGAGAATGGCCTGGTGTCGTAAGGCCACTGTTTTGAAAAAGGAGGGAGCCATGATTCGAGTCAGCCAAATTGCACGAACGGGTCTTCTTACAAGCGTTCTTCTGTTTTTAAGCTGCAGTGATAGTCCCCAGATTGGGGAAACGATCCGGTCGGTTTTCGAAACGCCCGATGAGGGGGCAACGGCGCTGGAGAATGGGACGACGGCGGGCCTCGTGGGGAGCAACGCCGCGGATGCCGTCAATGCAATTGGAGGCTTGGGAACCTCCACGCTGTTGGGTGCCAGCGCCGTCCAGCCTCCTACACCCCCAGCAAATATCGACACAATTGATCTTGAAGAAGACGAAAACTTTGCTGAAGAGGGATTCCAGAAAATCGCTGCAATGAACAAAAAACGGGCGAAGGGTCTTTCGCTTCGGAAAGCGATTGCCCGTGCCAAAGCAAGACAGGCACGGTACAGCACACTGATTCTTTCCGAGCAGACGGAGATACTCGAATGCGATGACGGTGGAACCGTAACGATCAAATTTACTTTCGATGGAGAGACCGGCGCAGGGAGTTCCACGACAACGTTTGACAACTGTAAAGAGTTTGGCTCTGAATCGAACGGGGTTATACATACAGAGGGCAAGTTCTTTTCCGATCCCGATACCCAACAACAGGTCGGGGTCTTTAGAATGGAGATGGGCAAAGAGGGGGAACCGTTTGTGGAAACCGAGTTTACCGATGATCAGTACAGTGCGAAGGCTGAAGTTTTTTCTGCCCTGTTGAGGATGGAAGGGCGTAGTACATCTACATCTTACGTACTTTCATGTGATCCGACCGCGTGTGCTACAACGACGGGATCGGGGACGGCATCCTCTCTACCCTGCAGTTCAACAGACCCTTGTGATGGGGGAACACCTTCTCCGTGTGATACGACGGTGGACACAACATGTTCGGAGCCGGTTCCACCAGACGATCTGATTATCCAATCGTTTGGAAATTTGGAGTCCACGTTCACGGTTAATGGGACGGCCTCCTTTGAAGACGTTATCGAAAAT
>CAZSME010000003.1:6803-19830 GCA_964607665.1 uncultured Nitrospirota bacterium
GGAGTCCACGTTCACGGTTAATGGGACGGCCTCCTTTGAAGACGTTATCGAAAATAAAACATTGGATATTGATTTTAACGACTTTAAAGACAAGGCAAGCGGAGCGGCTGAAGACAATAGAATCATTTCCAAAAGCACGCTAAACGGGGGGCTTCGGATTTCCGAGGTCTCTCTCAACGGCCAGGAAAGCCAGGGGTATGACATCCGCTTCCAAGACTTTACCGAAACGACTTCCTTCCCACTCTTTGTCGATTTTCTATACAACACAGACACCGCGGGTGGTTCCGTGGCCTTACCCGAATCGGAAGCGTTCCAAACGATATCATTTGAGGGTACAATTCAACTGGGTTTCGACCCAGACAAAGAAGACTGCGAAGAAGGGACATTTGCTTTTCAGACGATTACCCCTCTTAAAGTCCCCATTGGCGCGCACTGTCCGATCGAGGGAGAGATTCATATTAACAATGCCGCCACGATTGTCTTCAATAATGATGCGAGTGTGGATGTCGCGGTGGGGGGCGAAACAACCCACTTTAATGATTGTAATGCCCTTTCCGAGAATTGTCAGCTTCCTGATCTTGGGGCCGGGGAGATCGGCCTCTTCAAACAGCGTTTCAAAGGGAGGGGGTAGCCCTTCTTCACAGGCCCCCCTTCTCCTCCTTTGGCAGATAAAATATTTTTTTACTTCGTCCGCTTGACATTTTTGAAATAAATGTCAGAATAGGCACGGGGGAAAAGATTGATTCGTCATTTTTCGTTTCTTATAAGTGTGTTTCTCACCGTCGTATTCGCGGGCTGTGGTACGTCTTCGGGCCTTTTAACAAAAACAAAGCCGACCCGCATCGTCATTGATCCCCCCCGCAGTGCCATCGCGGTTGGGCAAGAACAGGTCTATACGGCGAAAGGGATATCCGAAGGCGGTACAATCGTCGCTCTGGACGATGTGACCTGGTTTTTGTCCAACACCTCCGTGGCTCGTTTTCTCCTCTCCTCCGAAGGGAGAAACGGTACAGTTACAGGGGAATCCAGCACGCTCACGACGATTGCTGCTGGAACCGTGACCCTGACCGCAACATGGGGGTCTCTACAGGCAACAGCCACACTTATTGTCACGCCGTCCGCGGTACAAGCAATCGATATCAAGCCGGCTAGCGACACCATCGAGGTTCGGCAGAAGCAGTCCTTTACGGTTACGGCCAAGCTGGCAAGCGGCGCCTCGCAGGATCTGACCAACGGGGTGATCTGGTCGGTGCCGGATCGATCGATTGCCGTTATCAATGATACCGGTGTGGTTACAGCGGTCAGTCCCGGGACAACAACCGTTGTTGCGGTCTCCGGAAAAGTCAGAGGGACGGCCACCTTAACCGTTAAATCCCCGGATCTAACCGCGATTCGTCTGATCTCCCCCGGTTCGGTCGTGGCCGGTTTGACCAAGCAACTGGTTGCGGAAGGATCGTTCACAAACGACACAAGACAGGCCTTAACCTCCGGTCTGACCTGGTCTTCATCGGATACCGCTATCGTTACGGTTGACAATCGCGGTCTCGCAACCGCTGTTGCCAAGGGGGTCAAAAGTCCGATAACGATAACCGTTACTGCGGCTTCCGGAAAGATCAGCGGGGCAACGACGCTTACGATTACCCCGCCCGAGCTAACCGGTATCCAACTGACGCCGGCTATTCCCTTTATCGCGGCAGGACGGACCCAATCTTTTACCGCAGAAGGGGCCCTGACCGATGGCACAACCCGGCTGCTAACAAACGATGTGACCTGGTCGTCGTCCGATACGGCGATTGCTACCATGGATGGAAAGACCGGACTCGCAACGGCGATCACACAGGGTGTGGCCACCATCACCGCTGCTTTTGAGAAGATGACCGGTACGGCCAAATTAACGGTGACCCCGCCGGAGTTAACCGAGATGCGTGTCAGCCCGATGATCCCGTTTGTCGCGGCCGGTCTTACCCAACAGTTTGTTGCGGAGGGGACATTCACAGATGGTCAAGATCGGAAACTGATCTCAGATGTGACCTGGTCGTCGTCCGACCCGTCCCTTGTGACGATCAATAGTGACGGGGTGGCCACTGCGGTCGCACAGGGGGTAAAAAGCCCGCGGGTTGTCGAGGTGACCGCGGCATCTGGGGCATTCAAAAGTACGGCCCGGCTGACCATCACCCCGCCTGAAATCACCGGTCTCCATGTAACGCCCGCGATTCCTTTAGTCGCCGCGGGACGGACACAACAATTTACCGCGGAAGCGCTTCTAACAGACAACACAACACAACCCCTGCCTTCTGACGTGACCTGGTCATCGTCGGATCCCTCCGCGGTTACCATTGATAAAAATGGTCTTGCCACGGTTGTCGCGAAAGAGACAGAAAAACAGTCGACTGTTCGGATCACGGCCGCCTTCAAGCAGTTCAGCGGCAAGGCGCAGTTGACTATTATCCCGCCGGAACTTGTGGCTATCGCGGTTATCCCCGCGATCCCCTTTGTGGCGGCAGGAAAGACCCAGTCCTTTACCGTTGAGGGAACCTTTAGCAATGGCACGACCCGACCCCTCACGAACGATATTACCTGGTCTTCGTCCAATACATTGGTTGCTGCCATTGATAGTCAAACCGGTCTGGCCACGGCCCTTACTCCGGGCGTTTCAACGATGACGGCCGTTTCGGGAGAGATCCGTGGTAAGGCCCAGCTGACGGTTACCGCCGCGGAATTGATCGCGATCCGAATGAACCCCAATGACGCAACAATCATGACAGGACGTCCTTTGCAGTTTCACCTGGAAGGGACCTTTACCGATGGCACAACACAACCCCTCTCCTCGGATGTCGTCTGGTCTTCGTCGGATCCCTCTATTGTGACGATCGATTCCAATGGTTCCGCGAGGGTTGTTGCCGAGGGGATGGAAAGTGATCGGAGGGTTACGATAACAGCGGTCTCCAGGAAGATGCGCGGTACCGCAAATCTAACGGTAACGGCACCGACCCTTGCCGCCATTGAAGTTGTTTCGGACAACCTCTCTCTTGTGGCGGGAAAAACGCAGCCGCTTCGTGTACGCGGGACGTTTATTGATGGCACAACCCGGCTCCTGACATCCGGCGTGACCTGGTTTTCGTCGGATATGTCCGTCGCAACCGTGGATCCCCGTTCGGGTCTGGCAACCGCTGTTGGACCGGGCATGGCCACCATTACCGCAGTTTCTGGAAAGGTCGAAGGGGCCGCCCAATTCACGGTGGCCCGGCCTGTTCTGACCGCAATCCGCATTCGTCCGGATCGACCTTCTGTGCCGTCAGGGACAACTCAGCAGTTCTTCGCGGAAGGGGTTTTCTCCGATGGGACGACGCAACCACTTACGTCTGATATCACCTGGTCCTCGTCAGATACCTCCGTTGCCACAATCGATGGTCGTGGCGTTGCGACAACATCGGCCAGAGGGGTGGATATACCGCTGATTGTTAAAATTATTGCCATGTCCGGGGAGATGCGCGGTCAGACGACCATGGTTGTCCTTCCGCCATAGTCCAAGACCGTCGAATAGTTGACACCAATATAAAATCTGGTAGAATTCGAGATGGGGGCCCCGTTAGGCCTTTTTCCATAGTCAAGATGGTCGCACAGGTTTATGGGTAATATGTTGCTAGATATACCGGTCAGTGTTATTGGCGAATCGGCCGAGATGAGGCGTGTTTATGAATTGATCGAGAAGGTTGCTCATAGTGACAGTACCGTTTTAATTCAAGGGGAGAGTGGTACCGGAAAAGAGGTTGTGGCAAAGGCAATTCATCGGATCAGCCCGCGCGCTGATAAGCCGTTTATCCCGATCAATTGTGGGGCGATTCCAGAAGCCCTTTTGGAAAGCGAGCTGTTTGGCCACGAAAAGGGCTCTTTCACCGGGGCAAACAACACACGGCTTGGGCGGTTTGAACTGGCCCATAATGGCACCCTCTTTTTCGATGAAGTCAGTGAAATGCCCTACCCGCTCCAGGTCAAACTGTTGCGTGCGGTTCAGGAACGGGAGATCGAACGGATTGGTGGAACGAAATCGATTGCCGTCAATGTCCGTATTCTTGCCGCAACCAACGTCGACTTGGAACAGGCTGTTTTGGAAAAGCGGTTCCGGAAAGACCTTTATTATCGCCTCAATGTTATCCCCGTCAACCTCCCTCCACTCCGAAAACGAAAAGAGGATATCCCAATCCTGGTTGCCCACTTTATTGAACAATTAAACGGAAAAAGACAAAAGAGGGTGGCGGGGTTATCCCAAGAGGCAACCGATTGTCTTTTAGCCTATTCTTGGCCCGGCAACATACGAGAGCTTGAAAATATTATTGAACGCGTTGTTATTTTGAAAGATGAAGGGATGGTGACACGAGAAGACCTGCCGGAAAAGATTGCTCAGGCACATCCGATGGGTCACGACGCTGCGGATGCCGACGGCCCATTGGAGGTGGTGCATGGAGCGGGGCAGAATGGAGGCTTCTCACCGAGTTCCCATCCGGCTGGGATGTCTGATCAGGGGAGTGGTATTCCGATTCCGGACGAAGGGATTGATTTTGCACAGAGGGTTGAAGCGTTTGAGAATCAACTGATTCAAGAGGCGTTGAAGAAGGCGAACGGGGTTAAAAGCAGGGCCGCGCAACTTTTGCGGCTGAATCGAACCACGCTGGTTGAAAAACTGAAACGAAGAGGAATAGGAGAAGTCAACACATGTCTGTCGTAATGCAAAAGGGGACAAGAGGGATTTTCTCATTCGTGTTTATTTTCTTTGTGGCGTTTCTCTTTATGGGGGGGGGCTGGGCGATGGCGACCTCCGATGAAGGGCACGGCCCGGAAAAAGGTCACGCGTCCGGTAAAGAAGAACACCGGGTTGCTGCCGGGCACAATGAAGAAGACGAAGCGCTTTTTTTGACCATTCCTGGACATCTTCGTGAATCGTTTAAGCCGGCGGTCAGTGCCTATCGGGACCTGAATAATAAACGGGCGGTATCGGCAATAAAGCGACTGATGAAGGAAAAAGGGGAGGTGGGCCAGGCGGCCGCGTTTTTCCTTGGGGATTTCTACTTGTTTCTGGCGAAGAAAGATGGCAATAAAGAAACGATGGATGAGGCCCGTCGGGCGTTTGAAAAGGCAATCGAGCAATATCCGGGCGCTAAAAATGCGGATAAAACGCTCCTTACGATTGGCACCATTTATCTAAAACAGCAACGGTATTATGGCGCGCTCGACCGGTTCAAACGGATTTTAAGTGAGTACCCCAACTCCCCCTACGCCGCTTCCGCTCAGGTGGGGGTGGCACAGGCGGCTCAAGGGTTTAAAAAGTGGGATGATGTCATTGCAGTCTACGAGGGATTGGAGTCGTTTCACCCTTCCTTGGCCGACCGGCAAGCCGCGGAATTTCTTTACGCCGATGCCTTGTATCAACAGGGGAGGTTTGACGCGGCCTATCAACAGTATAAGAAGGCCGTTGCGCTGATGCCGGACTATTATCAAACCGATACCACATCGGTTTTTCAGTACGGAGAGTCTGCCCATCGAACGGATCGGCATGCCGAACTCTTGCCGATCTTAAGTCTGTTTTACAGCTCTTCTCTGAAGGATGCGGCCCCCTCGTTGCCGTTGGCGCTTGCCCGGCTTTCCAATATCGCCCGGCAGAGCGGGGAAATCGGCGAGGCCGAAGACCTTTCCAACATCGTGTATACGATGAAGCCCGATCGGCCCGGGGTGAAAGAGGCGAAGATCATTATTTCAACGGGGAAGGTGGCCGTTTTGAACTGTCCGACCCCCTGTTCTTCCAATGCCGTGACCCAAAGCGCGAAACATATCACGAAAGAGATCGATGGGCTTCTCCGGGAAGGTCCTGCGTCCACGACAGCGCAAGGGGTCATTATCGACTGGCTAATGCAGTTAAAACGATCTGGGAATTTTGCGATTGCGGAGGAGGTAAATCAGAAATTTCTCACGATTCTTCCCCCCTCCTCTCCCCATCGCGCGGCCATGGAGGGCTTTCAGATTCAGGTGGTCCTTGAGCACTTTGACTCGCTCGAAAAACCGGAAGAGGTTGTTGCCCTTTATCAAACGTTTCGATCGGTCTTTCCGCCAGAACGGCGAAGGGGGCCGATGGGGTTGAAATTGGCCCAGAGTTATCTTGCGCTCGGATTTCCATCGTATGCCCTTGATTTATTCAAACCGGTTGCGGCCAATACGGCAATTCCGGAAGCCGAAGAGGCACTTTATCAAGTAGGTATGATTCTGGCGAAACGGGCAGAATACAAAAAGGCGCAGCTCGAGTTGGAAGCCTATCAGAAACGGTATCCGCAGAATTACAGGATATTGGCGGAGCTGGCGGAGGTCTATGATCAGCAGGGAAAGATGGACCTGGCGATTGATACCTATGGGAAGTGGCTTCGTCATTATCCAAAGGATCCGGGTCGAAATGCGGTCTTTCAAAAACTTGCGGATGCGTACAGCGCGAAAAAAGATTTAAAAAAAGAAATTGCCGTCTATCTGGAATGGATAAAAGAAATTCCAAAGGAGGCGAACCGGCCCTATATGGGACTGGCGGATGCCTACTATAATCTGCATGACTATAAAAATGCGGTAACGTATTACGATCTGGCCCTGAAAACCGAGAAGAAGGGTCGAGAGATCGACTGGGCCCGGCTCCGGTTAGCGACGGCCTATCGTGCAATGGGAGATACGAAGAAGGGTCTGAAACTGATTCAGGAAATTGCAAAAAATGGGAAAGACCCGTTGATTAAACAGGTTGCATTTGAACAGGAGCAGGTGTTGAGTTTAAAGCCTGTGGTCAAAATCAAAAATTAGTTTGATCTCCCCCCACTTTCAAGGGGGAGGCCACCCTCCAACCTCCCCCTGCTTGGGGAGACCCGGTGGGGGGTAATGTAAAAACGGTATTATTTTTGCTTGATATTATTATGAGGTCTTTTTCAGGCGTGGATAGGCAATATGAAGCCGATTGTTTCGATAATAGGCATTTTTATCGCTACGTTTTGTCTGTACACGCCTGCCAATTCACAAGCTACTAATTTTAAATCAAAAATATCTTTATCTGCCCCATTCTTTTCGCGTTCTCCCATTTCCATTGAAGCGGATCCTGTCTTCAAAGAAGTCTCAAAGGCCTATCGGCTTGGCGATTTTGCGAAGTCGATTACGGAAACGAACCGACTCAAGGGTCAGCCGGGCCCTGTCGCGGAAATTGCTGCCTACCTTCTGGGCGATCTTTATCTAAAACAGGTGGAAGAAGGGGAAGAAGAGGCGATTCCCCAGGCGATGGTTTCCTTTCAAAACGCGGTTTTGGCCTACCCCAAGTCTGAGTTTTTCCCGTTTGGTCAGGTCCGAGTGGGAGAGATCTATCTGCGTCAGAAGCTTTATTACGAGGCGCTCGGCAGTTTTGAGCGGGTTGTGAGCCGCCCTGTTGAAGATCGCTTTACCCTGTCTGCCCGAATGGGCATGGCCCGAACATATCAGTCGTGGGGAAAGTGGAAAGAGGCCCAAGCGGCCTATAACAGCATTCCTCCGGGTTTGCTATTACCTGAGGAGCAAGTGACTATCGCGCTGAACACGGCCGATATCCTCTATCAGATGGGCCAGTTTGAAGAGGCCTATCAACATTACAAAAGGGCGGCGTTCCGTTATCCTGATTACCGATTTAAAGATCCCAGCGCTTTCTTCCAGTTTTCGGAGTCGGCTTACCGGGCGCGTCATTTTTCCGAGGCCCTCAATCTTTTCTTGAGTTTCTATAATATCCATCCCAAAGACCCTTTTGCCCCGGTTGCCCTGCTTCGTGCCTCGAAACTATTGAAAATGGAAGCGGAGGATGGGGAGGGGCCGTTTTTAACGTTCGCCACACCCCACTTTCCTTCGATTAACGACACGTTGAATCGGTTGGCTTCCGAGTCAAAGCAGGCTCCATCCAGCGAGTCATTTCATCTTAGGAGGATCCTCCTCTCGTTGGAAACGCTTCAGGCATGTCCACAGAATGTCCTGTCAAACCAGAAGGATACAGGGCATTTATCGGCAGATTCGTGTCGTATCCCGCTCTCCGAGGAGGCCTTCCGACCGGCTCCCTCTAACCGGGATCTTCATCAGGGGATTCGAACGCACGCGATCGATCTTCTGAGCAAGCCCTCGCCTTCCATAACATCCCAAGGGGTTTTGCTGGAAGCGATTTATCAATTAAAGCAAGATCATCGGATCGCGGAGGTCATCGAAATCCAATCTGCGCTCCTTGTGAATCTCCCTCTCTCCTCACCGTATCGCCAGGAAATACAACGTTCATTGCACGGAACCATTGTCAATCAGTTCGGGGATCTTTCCGATCCCCTGGCCGTCATTTCCCTTTTTCACACCTATCCAACCGTATTTACAAAGGAGATGCTTTCCGGCCCCGTGGGGTTTGTTATTGCGATGAGCCATGTCAAGACGGGCCTTCTTGCCAAAGCCGCTGAGCTTTTTCCCCCCATTATAAAGAACTTTAAGCATCCGCTATCGAACGAGGCCCGCTATCAACTGGGCGTCGTTTTGTTGCAGCTTGGAGAAGATGAAAAGGCACAACAGGTTCTGGAACAATATCAGTCGCGGGCCCCGAACCGGCTGGAGGTATCGGAGTATCTGGGCGATCTTTATTTTAAGCAGGGAGAGGCCAAAAAGGCGATTTCGGCCTATCAACACGGGTTATACCATCACCCAAACGATCCCAATCGAACGAGAATTTACCTCAAGCTTTCAGAGGTCTATCGGTACCTGAACGATTTTGACAATGAAATCGCGGTCTATCTAAAATGGATCAAACAAGGCCCACCGGACCTGCCTTATATGCGGCTTGCCGATACCTACTTTAAGGCGGGTCGATACAAAGAAGCGATTCGATCGTATCAGTCGGTTATCAATAACGCGGAAGAAGGCGTGGCCGGAAAAGAGTGGGCCCAGTTACGTCTGGCGATGAGTTACGAGTTGATGGGGGAGAAGGGTAAAGGAAAGCAACTCTTCCATGATATCGCACAAAAGGCCAAAGACCCCTTGATTAAACAGATGGCGGAAGAGAAAGTGAGTGCTTCCTAGGTGTCGGCGGCGGACGGGAAAACAATATGGATAAAGAGAAGGCGCAACTTTTAGAAGAGGCGATCCATCGGTTTAACGCGACATCAAGCGAACTGGAAAAGAGCTATCGTCTTCTTGAGAGTCAGGTTCGACAGTTAAAACAAGAGCTGGAGATAAAAAATCAGGCCCTCAAAGAGAGTACCGAGGAGAAAGAACGGCTTCGCGAACAGGCGGAACGAAACCTGCGACTGGCCGCAGTGGGTGAGATGTCCGCCCGGATGGCCCACGAGCTTCGGAATCCGCTTGGAAGTATCGAGTTATTCGCCTCACTCCTGAAAAAGGGCCTTTCCAGCGACACCGAGAAAGCGGGATGGGCGCAGCATATCCAAACTGCGGTCGAAGCCATGGACTATGCCCTCTCGAACCTCCTCGCATTTACCGGAAAACCCAAGGCAAATCTTAAAAAAACCGATATTAAAAAAGTGATTAAAGAAGCGTTAGGATTTGCGACCCATCTGATACAACAAAAGGAGATACAGGCCGTTACCGAGATTGCTTCCCTTACGAAGGCCATTCCTTGTGATGAAGACCTCCTCCGACAGGTTTTTCTCAATCTCATTTTAAATGCGATTGACGCGATGGGGAAAGGGGGTACACTGACAATAGAAGCGGAGATGGAAAAGGATCCGGATGTCGTGAAGATCCGGTTTCGCGATACCGGTTGCGGTATCCCAGAAGACTGTCTCCCCCGCGTGTTTGACCCATTTTATACGACGAAGAATAAGGGGACTGGTCTGGGTCTTGCAATAGTTCATAATGCCATCGTGGCGCATCAGGGAACCATTGAGGTGGAAAGTCGGGTGGATGAGGAGAAGAAGGGTCATGGCGGGACCTGCTTTACGATGATCCTTCCCATCCGTTCTGAAAAGGGGACCACGACGGTTGGGGAACAGCTCTTACCCGGCACGTTGGCCTCGTTAGGGGAGTAAGCATTGAGAGGGCAACGTGCATGCAATGCGAGGTTGGTGAAAAGTAAAGGGGGCGAGCCCCTGTATTCCATGGGAGAGTTAATGGGTGCTTCCTTAAAGCCGATATTAGTTGTGGATGACGATCCGGCAATGCGCGTGGCGTTAACCGAGTCATTAAGGGGGTTAGGGTATGCCACTCAAACCGCCACCAGCGCCGAGGAGGCGTTGACCTATTTGAATGAAAAGCAAATAGGCGTGGTCCTAACCGATATGAAAATGGGGGGGATGACGGGGATGGACCTTTTTCATAACGTGAGTAAACGGCAACCGCAAATACCCGTCATTATTATGTCGGCCCATGGCACAATTGACACGGCCGTTATGGCGGTGAAGTCGGGGGTGATTGATTATCTGGTGAAACCGTTTTCTCAGGAGCGGCTTCACGAGGTGATTAAAAAAAGTTTTTCTTCCTCTCCGGCAGAGCGTTCCGCAACTGCGATAAAAGACCCCCCTCGATCCGGCCAAAGGATGATTCTGACAAAAGACCCCGGCATGATGAAGCTGCTGAAGATGGCGGAGGTGGTGGCCAGCAGCGATGCCACCCTATTTATTCAAGGGGAGAGCGGGACGGGCAAAGAACTCCTCGCCCGGTTTGTTCATGAGCATTCTCCGCGGGCGCATCGCCCCTTTATTGCGATTAATTGCGCCGCGGTACCGGAAAACCTCTTGGAGTCGGAGCTGTTTGGGTACGAGAAAGGGGCCTTTACCGGCGCTGTTGTGAGAAAACCGGGGAAATTTGAACTGGCGCATACGGGGACGATCCTCTTAGATGAGGTCAGTGAAATGCCGCTTCTTCTCCAAGCCAAACTGTTGCGCGTCTTGCAAGAGAAAGAGGTCGATAGCGTGGGGGGAAAAGAGCCGATTCCACTGGATATCCGAGTCATCGCGACGACGAATCGTCCCATCTTAAAGGAGGTCGAGGCAGGGCGTTTTAGGGAGGACCTTTATTATCGGTTAAATGTCTTTCCGCTTCAGATTCCCCCGTTAAGAAGCCGAACAATGGATATCCCGATTCTCGCAGAATATTTTGTCAAAAAGGCTGCGAGCCGGAACAACAAAGGACCGATAACGATTTCACAGGACACCCTCGTACACCTCACCACGCGGGCATGGCGTGGAAATGTGCGCGAGATGGAAAACACGCTGGAACGGGCCACCTTGCTCGCGGAGAGCGGGGTGATCCTGCCGGAACATTTGGGCGATAACATCAGCCCAGTCCTCCCGGTGATAGACCGGAGCCCGGAAGGGAACGATGGGGGGGTAAAGCGAGAAGGGGCAGAGAACATTGGGCGGGGGAGTCGTGTGATCGCCTCGACGGGGCCAATAGAAGGGGCCACGCCCACATTATGGGAGGCGGAACGAAACCTGATTCTCGGAACACTGGAGAAGATGGGGGGCAACAGAACCCATGCGGCAAAACGTCTGGGTATCAGTATCCGAACGCTTCGGAATAAGTTAAGAGAATATCGATCTTCCAGCGTGCAGGACGGTATGGGCCTGGAGGAGGATGAGGACGGGGACGAAGCGGAGGGTGACGCCGTCGGCCAAAGCTTCCCGGTTGCCCGGTGTGTCAACGGAGGATAGAACAATGATGAACCAACTGTTTGATAAAACGGTACACCTCCTTTCGCGGGCGCTTGATTTGCGAAGCACGAAACATCAGGCCATCATCTCGAATGTTGCCAATCAAGACACCCCATACTACAAGGCAAAAGATCTCAATTTTAAGGAGGTGATTCGTGATTTTCTGCCGCCTCCCGTTGATACACCGATGTTTGTTACCAATGAGGCCCATTTTTCGCTTGTGACGCGGCTGATGCAAACGGATCCCCAGCATATTCCCATTAACGGGCCGGTCTATTCGGCGGAATCGTATGTGTATGAGTCGCCTGATAAAACGGCCCGATTGGATCAAAACAATGTGAGCATTGATCAGGAAATGGCGAAGATGGCCGAAAATAACCTGATGTTTAACGCGTCATCGCAATGGATCTCAGGAAAATTCTTGGGATTAAAAACCGCGATTCGAGGAGGCCAATAGGGACACATAGGCCATAGAAGAGGAGGGACCCCATGGATATCGAAAAAGGATTTGCGATCGCCGCGTCCGGTATGGACGCGCAAAAAAGACGGCTGGAGGTGATCTCCTCCAATCTGGCCAATGTCGAATCGACCCGAACATTGGCCGGGGGGCCGTATCGACGAAAAGATGTGATCTTTGAGGCGACCCCCGTTAAGGCCGCGCTGGATGAGCCCACTATTTTCTCGCAGATTTATCAGGGGGTCCGTGTCTCGAAAATTGTGACGGATCATCGTCCTTTTAAGAAGGTGTTTGAGCCGCGTCACCCGGATGCCGATATCGATGGCTATGTCAAATATCCGAATATCGAGCCGGTCTCGGAAATGGTGAATATGCTGGCTGCACTTCGCGCCTATGATGCCAACGTGACGGCGATGGACGCGTCCAAAAGCATGGCGTTAAAGGCGTTAGAAATCGGATTAAGATAACCGTAACCGTTGTCCCCCCAGGGAGGGGGAAGACGCTTTTTTAATCCCTCCCCTTCCGGGGGGGGCGCCTCTTTATTCCTCCCCTTCCGGGGGAGGTGAGGCGGGGATGGGGTAGAGTCGAGTAAGAAAGGAGGGGGTAAGATGGCTATCGAACAGGTTGGTGGCCCTCAGCAAGGTCAGGGGGGGCTGTACAACTATACAATCAATACGGAGACGCCGGAAAAATCGTTTTCGGAGATGATGAAGGAGTCGATCCGAAAGGTCAGTGACGTTCAGATGCAGGCCGATCAGGCGATTATCGATTTGACCACCGGTAAAAATCAGGATCTTCATCAGACGATGATTGCGATTGAAAAGGCCGACGTCACCTTTCAGTTAATGATGCAGGTTCGAAACAAAATTGTTTCGGCCTATGAAGAGATCTCACG
>CAZSME010000004.1:0-19506 GCA_964607665.1 uncultured Nitrospirota bacterium
TTGGATTATGGATCGAAGGGGAAGGCGAGACCTTTCTCATCCGGAAAGACCCCGCCGGGCATCCGGTTCTGTCGGTTATCAAATCCGATAGTGCACTCAACGGTACAGAAGAAAAAAAGGCCAAACTCCGTGAGCTTTACAAAAAGCTGACCGGCCACGATCATCCCCATCCTCACGCGACGAGTCGGCAACTGATGTGGGATTTTATGGAAGCGGCGCTGAAGCAGCTTCCTTAGTACTATGACAGTTTAGTTTTGCTACATCAGATAAGAAGAGGATTCTGCTGTTGAGTCACACGATGACAAAACAAACGACCGTCATTCCGGCAATGTTTAAGCCGGAATCCAGAATCTTCAGAAAGACTGGATTCCGGACGGAGGCATTCCGGAATGACAAAAAAATGTTTCGTAATTAAATTGTCATAGTACTCGTCGGGATGGTAGGCGATGCTGGGATTGAACCAGCGGCCCCTTCCGTGTGAAGGAAGTGCTCTACCACTGAGCTAATCGCCCCCGCTCTTAAATAACAAATCCACTGCCCTCTGGTCAACACGGCGGCGGCACTTACCTTAATCTTGATCCCCTCATCTCTTTCTGTGATAATGGGTCAGGAGGAAAAAAGATGCCCCGATTGGGTGTGAATGTGGATCATATCGCGACGTTGCGAGAGGCACGCAAGGCGAAAGAGCCCGATCCGATAGCGGCCGCTCTGCTGGCCGAACTCGGCGGCGCCGATGGAATCGTCGTTCATCTGCGCGAAGACCGACGCCATATTCAAAATCGCGATCTGTCTCTCCTGCGGGAGACCATCAAGACCCGGCTCGATCTTGAAATGGCCGCGACCGAAGAGATGGTGAAGACTGCGCTTCATATCCGTCCAGAAATGGTAACGCTGGTACCGGAAAAACGTCAGGAGCTTACCACCGAAGGCGGACTCGATGTCGTTGCCCTTTCGAATAAACTCAAAAAAATAATTGGCCCACTGCAGGACGGAGGCATCATTGTCTCCCTTTTTATTGAACCATCGGAAGATCAGATTCAAGAGACCGCGCGGCTGGGCGCGGACGCTATTGAGATTCATACGGGCCTCTATGCAAACCGCCGCGGGACAGCGCAAAAAAAGGAGCATGACCGTATCGCTCGCGCGGCGAAGCTCGCATCACAGCAGGGGCTCTTGGTCAATGCCGGTCATGGTTTGGATTACCTTAATGTCTCTGCGATTGCCAACATTCCCGAAATAGAGGAACTCAATATCGGCCACAGTATCATCGCGCGCGCCGTTTTGGTGGGAATGGAGATCGCGGTTCGGGAGATGAAGTCGCGGATGCGGCCGGTATGATCATCGGCATCGGAATCGATCTGGTTAAAACCGCCCGCGTGCAGGCGATTGTAAAACGTTGGGGGGAGCGATTTCTCAATCGCGTCTTTACCCCTTCCGAAACGGCCTATTCGCTAAATCGGAGACAGCCGCATATTCCCTTATCGGCCCGCTTCGCCGTTAAAGAGGCGACACTGAAGGCGCTGGGGATTGGGGTTCAGATGGGCATCAGATGGCGAGAGATTGAAACCGTTCACGATCCGCTGGGAAAGCCGATGATCCGGCTATCGGGAAAGGTGCAGAAAATTGCGCAAGACAAACAGGTCTCGGATATCTTCGCCAGTTTAAGCCATGACGGCGACTACGCCATCGCGCAAGTCATCTTAACCGGCCATTCCCGTTGACCGTTTTTCTTCATAGACCACATCGACTAAAAATAGCCCGTGGGGAGGCGCGGTGGGTCCGGCAAGGCGACGGTCTTTCCCTTCTAATATGCCCGCGATCTCCTTAACGGATCGGCGTCCCCGACCCACTTCAACCAAAAGTCCCACAATGTTTCGAACCATGTACCGTAAAAAACGGGACGCAACCAAGGTAATCCGAATCTCTTCCCCAACCTTCAAAATGCGAATCGTTTTAAGATCAACACGGCAATCGTTCGCGTCGTTTTCAGCGGCCGTTAACGACGTAAAATCGTGGTCGCCTGTGAGTCTCTTTGCCGCTTGCCGCATTTTGCGAATATCCAATGGCATGGGAACGTGCCATGCCGTTTGCCTTCGATGGGGCGATCGGGTATTCCCATTGTAGATAAAATAAGAATAGGTTTTACGTTTTGCGTTATAACGAGGGTGAAAGGAGGCGCTCACCTTCTCGACCGTTTTGACCGCAATATCGTGCGGCAACAAGGCGTTAAGGCCCCTTACCAATCGATACGGTTCAAAAACACGATCAGATTGGAACGTCACAACTTGCGCGACGGCATGGACGCCGGCATCGGTTCGGCCGGATGAAACAACGGGAATCGTCTCGCCCGTAAGCGCCGTGAGGGCCGTTTCGATCGTTCCCTGAAGGGTGGGCCGATTGGGCTGTTTCTGCCAACCGTGGTAGAACAGACCATCATATTCTACGGTCAATTTATAATAGGACGTTGGCATACACGGGCGGCGTATCCTAACGGTCGTGTTCTTCGATATATTCTTTTATCCCCCGAAAAATTGACTCGGCAATCCGCTTACGGTAATGGCCCTGTCGAAGCCATCCTTCCTCAACACGGTTACTCACAAACGAAATCTCAGCCAAAATCGCCGGCATCTCGGTATGCGCCAGCACATAAAAAGGGGCCTTTTTAACCCCCAGCGATAGGGTGGGATATTCCGAGATCAGTGTTTTAACAAAGGCCTCTTGCGTATAGTGGGCCAGTTCCAATGCCTGGTTCAACGTAAAGTCTCGTGAAAGGTCGTTGAGAATAACCTCCTGAAAGTCTTTTGCTGCGGCTTCATCGGTCTCGTTTTCCCGGGCCGCGGTAGCAAGAATGGCCTCGTCCGTGGTGCGGCCAAAAAGATAGGTCTCAATCCCTTTTGCCGCCCTTCGCCGACTGGCATTGGCATGAATCGAGACGAAAAGATCGGCCTTATTGTCATTTGCGATCCGAGTCCGTTCAGACAATGGAATAAAAACGTCACGGTCACGCGTTAAGATTACCTTCCGATGAAGCCGTTCCTCAATCATCCTGGCGAGCTTTAACGCAACATCCAATACCACGTCCTTCTCGGCCAACCCGGTGGGTCCCACCGCGCCAGGGGCTTCGCCCCCATGTCCCGCATCAACAACAATCGTACGGATTTGGAACTGGGGAGGGGATGCCGGAGGTTGCAAGAGCGGAGGAGGAAGATCGCCCTCCTTTTCTTCCCTTTGATCCTTTGCGACCTCATCGTTCCGGAGGACATCTTCCGCCGAATGTGTAACATCAATAACCAATCGATCGGGGTTTTCAAGCAACAGCGTTTGATGTCCGCTCATATTTTTAAAGCCAAGCAAGACGATAACATCCTGACCCTCTTCTTTGACTTCTACCTTCGTAAGCGGCCCTTGCAGAAGAAGGACCGGCTTTCCTTTGAGTCGTCCCCCTAATACGGCGTTTGCGAAATGGATCGAGAGCGATTGGGAATCCGGCGGGTCAATCGTATGTTCGGGAATCTTATCAAAGTCGATCACCACACGCGTATGCGTTGGATAGACATTATGACGGATATTCTGAACCGTAACAGACGATGCAACGGGCCGGTCTTCTGTATAGGCGGTTCGGGGCAGCAGGAGAATGAACAAAAAAATTAAAACACGGCTTTGCATTGAGGCACCCATTTTCTCTTAATAAAATAGCGAGCCTTGGCCCTTAAAGTCAACGCCGGAGAGGGACAACGGATGAAGAGATCGATCGGGAAGGAGAGGGATTTACAACGGGCCGGAAAAACCATCTTTCCGAATGCGCCAGAAATGGACCGCCATAAAAATCGCTACGATGAGTGGCAGGCCCAGACAATGCAACACATAGAACCGTAACAAGGCCGATTGCCCGACAACAGTTCCGCCTAACAGGACAAAGCGAATATCGTTCGCGGGGGTCATCCCCAGCTCGGGGCCAAACGGCCCCGCGCTACCGATCAAGGGCGTTGCCTCCGCCATCTTGCTTCCCACGGTCACGGCCCAGAGGGCCAATTGATCCCACGGCAATAAATAACCGGTCCAACTCAAAATCAGGGTGAGGGTGAGTAAAATTACGCCGACCACCCAGTTAAATTCGCGCGGCGGCTTGTAAGATCCGGTGAAAAAGACACGGGTCATGTGCAGCCAGACCGCCAGAACCATCGCATGGGCCGACCAACGGTGCAGGTTTCTAAAAAGCGACCCAAAATAAATCACGGTCCCCAAATCCTTGATGTCGTTATAGGCGCGTCGCGTATCCGGGACGTAGTAAAACATTAAGAAAACACCCGTAATGGCCAGCATCACGAAAAAGAAAAAGGTCAGCCCACCCAGACACCAGGTAAATCGAATTTTAAGGGCACCCCTTCGAACACGAACCGGATGGAGATGCAGGATGACACTGCTGAACATGATCAGCGCGCGATTGGCATCGGTCGTCGGATAGCCATGCCGGAAGACCGATCGGTAGACTTGCGTACTGGAAACGAAGGCCCATAGTTTTTCAAGAAGCGTTTTCATATAAAATCGTATCTCGGTAGGGGCGACCCGACGGGTCGCCCCTACATTAAATTAAATCTTTACAAAGAACGGCTCGACTTCTCGGCTCATCTCTTCGACGATTAGTCCCTCCGCCGTTCCTTTTGGATCGGGATCCTGCCGCTGATTAAAGTCGACAACAAGCTGCCCATCGGCGGGGTCAAGAGAAAGACCCGATCGCCATAATGTCCGCGGCGCAGGGCCACCCCGCACATTTCCTTCGCTGTCATAAATCGAGCCATGACAGGGGCACCGAAACCGCTGCTGATCTGGAAACCAGTTGGGTGTACACCCCAAATGACGACAGATAGAGACAAGGGTATAAATACCGCGTTGATTCCGAACAACCCAAATCTGCCGCTCCTTTGTGAGTCGCGTATCAACCCCCTGACCATAATCGCTGGGTTTTCCAATCTTAAAGATCGACGCCGGCTCGTAGAGGACATTCGGAATCATGTATCGGAGAGCGCCCAGTCCGGTCCCCCCCAACGATGTCGCGATCCCGCCCCATCCGGCAAGCTGCCCGGCTCTCGTTAGAAACTCCCTCCGACTTACACCCGGATCTTTTTCTTGTGGATCATTTGCCATAATAACTCTCTCCCCCGCTTCATTCCCTCGACTCACCCCGTAATATCTTCGTCCACCCCCAAACGATGGGCCACCTTTTTTCTCGCTGGGTCATCCCTGCGGAGCCCCTTCGGGTGGGGCCGTCAGCGTCGTTAAATAAAGCGTAATTGCCAGGGCGTCCTGATCGCGAATCTGAAAGTTAGGCATCTTGGTATCCGGCTTGATCGACTGCGGGTTCTTAATCCAGTTGAAAATATAAGCAGGTCTTAAACGAAACCCAACACGAGAGAGCGGCGGCCCCACTTTTCCACCCGAATCACCAATGGCATGGCAGCCGTTGCAGCCATATTTCTTTTCAAAAAGACGACCTCCAATTCGAATTAAGTCGGCCGCGACATCTTCTTGTGGAATCGGCTGTCCATTTTCATCCATCTTTTCCGGAATCTCTAAAGCCGTTAATCGAGAGACAGGGAGTTTCGGCCTCTCCATTTCGGCATCCGCGGGGACAACCACCTCCGGAGCCGAGTTCTTGTGAAGGGTACGCATATAGGCGATCAACGACCAGATCTCTTTATCCGACAACACCCCGCCAAAAGGCGGCATAAAGGGGGATTTTCCGATCTTTGCGCCCCCGTTGTGAACGGCTTCAAACAACTCCTCGTTGGTTCGGCCCGCCATGTACGACTCGCCGCCATCGGTATGATCTCTCGGCTTTGGATCGAGATTCTCTGCGTTAAATCCGTTCCCCTGTCCTTTTACCCCATGACAGTGGGCACAGTAATAGCCATAAAGCGACTTCCCTTCCGAGACCAAGGGGCTAGAGGTACAGGAGGGAAGGGCGCCTCCCATCAACACAAAAGCAATCACTAAAACAATACGATTACGGATTCGCCGACTCATGCTTTTCTCTTCACCTTCCGAATCAAGAACACCTCTAAACCTACGAACAGAAGCACCGCGCCCACAGTATAGCCATACGCCTCCTTGGGGATCGGCTTTTCAATCACTAAAAAGGACCATGAGGAGAGCGAGCGTTGTGTCCCCACCTCCCCGTTTAACCCATCCCACGCCTGAAAGGAGACCGGGATCGCGTAGCCCGCTTCAATGGGGGTGATGGTGGTGGGATCATCGGACACCAGCGGCCTTTTCAACACAGCTTTCCACTGGCCCTCTTTGAACACACCCTTTCCCATCACATTCTGAATCTTTGTTGGCTCGGCCGGTTTTTTATGTCCCTTTGAAATCAGCATCTCAACCGGTGTCGGTTTTGAGGGATCTTCGTTCCAATCGGCCTTCCAGTACCAGAGGTTCACTGGCTTATCGGGGGAGCCAGCAACAAAATGAGGTAACTCCGGGCTGTTCGGTATTTTTACCGCCATCTGAACGGCGATTGCATCCCGATAACCGGTGGGTCTATTTTCAGCCGGGTACATCACAGGATAGGTCGTATACCCTTCGGTTCCCGGGGCTTGCGGTGGCGGCGGGTCTTGATGCGTTATATCGGCACGACGATCATCCCACTCGATATGAAACGCGATTTCCTTATCGTTGTAGACGGCCCGAACCGTTAGAAGATCGATCGACGGATTCTGATTTCGTGGCGGCACGGTGACCTGACCACTCATCGGCACATCAAGGTATTCGACATCTTTCCAGATCGGGTCATTGGGATCAACCGGGATTTCGCCGCTGATCTTCTTCGGTTTGATATCCGACTTCCCCTGCTTTAAATCCTTTTGAATCGATCGAACGAAATGGGCAATATGCCATCGTTCTTCGTCGGTTAGAATATCCTTAAACGAAGGCATTCCGGAGGCCAAAATCCCCGTGGTCATTCGGGTATAGATATCCTTTGGGTCTCGCCCTCCCTTAAATTGCCACGACTTTGTAAAGTTTCGAGGAAGCTGGGGATTGTCCCAGATATCCCGTATCGTTGTCGCCAGAGGCCCATCCCCTCTTCCTTCGTTCCCGTGACAAACAAAACAGGTTCCCTTGCCGTGAAACAGTTCATCTCCTTTTTTAATCGACTCGGCATCGTTCGGCGGCTCAGCGGAAAGGGTGATTGGCGCCGGCCGCTTTGCCGGGTCTTTTCGATCTTCTGGGAAGAAGGTCTCCTGCTCATAAAAGATCACCTGCCATCGCTCCTCTTCCGAAAGCAATGTCTGCCAACTCGGCATCGCCGTCCCGGGAATACCCCGCGTTACAATCCGGAAATGATCCTCATCGGTCGGCGCCGCGTCCAGCGCAGTCGTTTTTATCTTAAACATACCGCGCGTAAAGTCCCGGGGGCGTGGATTAAGATAAATCGCCGCCGCACCGTCACTGGCCCCTTTCTCGCCATGACAGGGGAGACATCGTTTAATATAAATCGTTTCGCCTGCCTTAATATTTTCAGGAGTTCGTTCCATCTTTTTGGTCGAAGGGGCCTCCTCCATAAACGGCAACGACTCCTGCGCCTGCACACCCACGGGGGGAAATATCCAAAAAAAAGAAAAAAACAACGTGATCTGTACGAATATACTCGTCTTCAATGGACCTCCACTCATCTTAATGAACCTTTTCCTGTAATCAGGGTGTAACTCAAAATCTTAAATCTGAAATCTTAAATTATAAATCTGAAATCGTCTAATGAATCTTTTCAGGCATTCTGGGCGTTACACCGGCCAGATCGTAATCGGCCAACGCAATCTTCCACATATCATCGGGTGAAATCTCCCCTCCCCATGCCGGCATCGCCGAATCCCATGGAGTAGACTCTGCAGGAAGACCGAAGGCCCCTTCCGTAACACGCCAAATCACATACGGTTCTATGACCGTTGCAATCGTTCCGGGATCGGTAAAATCAGCCGGTCGTAACCGGAAGCCCCATGCCATTGGGCCATTGCTATTCGCGCGGGAGCCATGACAGGGACGACAATTAATCTGAAACAGGTCCCGACCTTCCCGAAGCATCGCATCGTCAAATCTGGCCTTGGCCTCTTCCATTCCAATATTACCAAGCCCCTTTTCCGCAATAAATTTTTGTAACATTTCATCGGTTGGGTTTCGCAAAGGACTTTCCATCTTTTCAAACCGCCCCGGCAGTGTGGGGTGTTGCACCCGAATGCTGGTTAGTGACTGAACCTTGGGTGCCGCCTTTGCAAACGTAACCCATCCGGCTAAAAGTGGAATGAGCACCAGAACAACTAACCGGGCAATACCCAATATCCCACTCTGTCCCCCTCGAAGGAAGCGAATCACGGGCTCCATAAAGGCATCCATTTTCCTCTCGGAGGTCGAGACAAAAAGGAAAATCGCCAATAGAGACAGGAACATATAAATAAACATCAGTGTTGCGGGCAGCGGAAGCGGTGTGCTCCGCCCGACAATCCACATCGATATCCGGGGGGCCAGAAACTTAAAGATACAATACACCACAACAACGGTGGCGACACATCCCCAAAAGATGGGAAACGGTTTCTTCTGTTTTTCGTCCATACTTTTTCCTATTCCTTAAATATCGCTTTCGCTTATCCCAGCGACTTTTAAAATATGTTTCAACAATCCTACCTTCAAAGACTGGTTACCATGAATGGGAATCGAAATCCGTGCAGGGTCGCCCACTCGGACATATATGTGGTGACTCCCCTTTACCCTTTTTAATTCCCATCCTTTCTTTTCAAGAGTCCGTGCTAAATCCTTTCCAGAAATAACCTTCACACTGCAATCTCAAGAATTCTGTCTTTATCGGTTAGGGCAATAGCGTGGACATCAACCGAAAGACACCCCTCTACTGCATCATAAAGGTTCCCAAGCAACTCATCGAAGGTTTCACCTTGCGTTGCACAGCCCGGAATGGAAGGGACTTCAGCCCAATACCCCCCCTCATCAGCTTCATGGACAACAACCTTTATCTTCATCTCTACCCCTCTCCCTAACCCTCTTCCACAAGCGGATAGGGAATCACTACGTCAGCGTAAGTAAAAAGGCCAACAGATCGTGGAACTGCTCCATCGTGAGCAACTCTTTGAAATTCCCCGGCATCGTGGAAGCCTTTTCGACAACAAGCTCTTCAATATCCGATTTGTTTAACGTAATAATCTCTCCGGTATCGATCATGATCTTAACCGTTTCATTATCCTGACCTCGATCCATACCCGAGACAATCTCGCCGTCGTTCATATAGGCGGTGATCGCCTCGAATCCGCTGGCAATCGACGCGGAGGGGTCCATAATCGACTCCACAATATACTCCGGCGTGCGCGTCCCCCCCACGTTGGTCAACTCCGGCCCCACCTTCCCCCCCATGATCTCTCCATTGAGGTTCTTGGCCGTGTGACACTTTGCGCATGGCGTATTGCTATTCGGATCAAAGAAAATCGCGGCACCCTTTGCAGGATCGCCTTTAATATAGGGTGTAAATACCGCCTTGCCACCGGCGCCGCCATCCCCTTCCAGTTTCTTGATCTCGGCCTTCATCTTGGCAAAGATCGGGCTATTGGAAATATCTTCCAAATTCACCTCGCCCCCCAAACTCATCAGGAAGGCTTCGGCCGACATCAGTTCATCGGCGCTTAACGCAATAGGGGGCTTCCAGACGGTCGGCATCTCGTCTTTAAAACCATCCACGACATAAGCCCCCGGCGCAAAGTGGCTTTCAACGATATATTCAATCGGCTTGTATTTCTCACCCGTTTTTTGTTCTCGTTCGGCGGCACGCAACGCGGCACGCTGAATAATCGGCATATCAAATGGAGGCTCCCCCCCTTCCTTTATCCCCAGATTCGGACATCGTACGGCGCTCCCTTCCGTACCTAAACTATGGCACGTAGAGCATTTCCCTTTTCCAAAAAAGATCTCGCGCCCCAACTCCGGCCCCACCCCTGCCGCCGACGCGCCCCGATGGGCCTGGCCCGAAATCTCGGTAATGACTTCCGCGATATAAATGTAAATCGCCAAAACCGCCAGAACAAAGATAACGCTACGGCCAAACGCCTTTGCGCCACCGCCCCCCTTTATCTCTTCTTCCGACATACCCTAAATCTCCTTTTCGTCATCTTTTGAAATGTTCAATGCCTTGAAATGCTCCACAGCAAGTCCACTGCCCCCTCCGGCGCCACCTGAAATCGCCCGCTGTTGTGTCCCCATTGAAAATGCGGGACTCGGCGCCATGCCAGCCACCTCGCGCTCAACCGGCTCATGGACGGTACCCCCCCCATGCCCCTTATCCCCCTTCTTATCCACGGAGGTCAGCCAGAAAAGAAATGAGACGATCCCCAAAAAGACCAACAGACAGGCCGACACCATCTTTGCCATTGTCGCATTGGTTGGCGTAAAGGCCCATTCCGACGTGTCTCGTAGCACCCCGTAAATATGCCAATCTTCGCGAAGCCCCGATCGAATAAATCCCATCAGCCCAATATTCAGCACAATCGCCATACAGAGAAGAATCAGGACATACTGGGAACGTACCGGCATCTTCCCCCAAACAATCGCCCCATACTCTTCTGCCCCCTTAAAGAGGTAGACATCAATCGTCGAAACCAGGAGCAGACAGGTCATCATCATCGACCACTGTGTAAAGGCAATATTCCGAAGCAAGGGATTCGCCACCGCCATCACAATAAATCCGTACACGCCCAGAACAAACGTAATCGAGATAACCCCCACCCCTAAATAAAGCGCCTGACCGATCTTTCCCTTATTGATAAACGTGAGTCCGATCGCCACAAACACCATCGCCATCTGTATAAACATCAACATGGCCGGCAGCTTAAAGTATTTGGCCCGGTCGGCGGGAAGGTCATAGAGGGCCGGATCGGCCGTCCACATAAAGCTTCCATACCACCCCATCACCATCAAGCAGAGGGCGCCCACCCCACAAAGAACGATTTTCGCCTTCGGCCCCTGTTCTGAAAACGGAATCCCATCCTTTTTATTGGCGCGGCGATACAAAAGAAAGCTCGCAAAGGTTGACAAAATAATGAGGTTAATCACCGCATTTTTGGCCGCCATTAATCCGAGGAACTTAAATGTCGGATGATACTGCCCCCCCAACGCGATTTGTTCTTCCGCATTGAGCGGTAAATTATGAGGGGTCAGCCAAATCGCAAAGCAGACCAGGATAATCCCTTCGATAAACTTAATGTACTTGCTATATCGTTCCGATCCGGGAATCCGTTCCATTCCGATCCAGAGGTAGTAGTTACTCATAATAAAGAGGGTACCCACCAGTATGGCCTGGAGAATAAATGTCCACGAAAAGGCCCCCCCCATCATGTTGTTTCCCATCACGGCGCTGACGCTGTAGACCTCGCGACCCATCCAGTATCCGGCAAACGGCAACGGCAACAAGCCCGCGATGGCAATCATGTTGCTGATAAATCCCATCCAGTCGTAATGGGCCTTTTCTTCCTGCGTCTGCGCGCCCAGGTAACGAACGGCGGCATACGCACCCCCTACAAATCCACCAAACGCAATATTCCCCAAGATACGATGGACATTGATCGGATGCCATAAGGGGGTCGTTACCGCCTGCATCGTCGTTCCGATAAAATTCCCCGTCTCCGGATCAATCTGTACCGGGCTCATCATAAAACCGGCCCAGGTATTGGCCACCATCATCAGAACCGTTCCCCAGACATTCAGCAGCACCCCAAGCCAGATATGGGTCCACTTGCGATTTTGCATCTTGTCCCAGAGATAATAATAAAGGTAGAACGTGAACGACTCGCCAAAAAAGATCAGCGCATAGATATAAAAGACATCATGGAAGACATCAAACATATATCCCATGAACCGCGGATAAAGACCGAAAAGCGAGAAGGCCAGCAGTCCGCCCAACGCAGCCGTGGTAGAGAAGGCGCCGCCCAGCAACTTCACAAATTCGTGCGAGAGCTTATCGTAACGCGGGTCTTTTGTTTTCGCGCCAATCGCCTCAAGGGTGACCGCAAAGATCGGCACCCCCAAAACAAACGCGCCAAACATCAGATGCACTTCGGCCACAAACCAGATCACGTTTCGAGAGCTTAAGCCCAAAAACGTCCGGTACTCGTCACCGCTTCCGGTTGGCCCCGATGCGGCATAGAGTGTCGTGGCAAGAAACATTAGAATAAAGAGGCCGATCAGGCCTAAAAGCCCCTTCGTCCACCCTTTCTTATCTTCCCCGATTGATCTTAATAAGCGTTCCATTTTACCTCTCCTTTTTTACTACCGGGCAAAACATATTGCTTAAGTGCAAAATAGAACTAAACGCTCGTCATACCGGCGGAGGCCGGTATCCAGTTTTTTATTCATGGATTCCGGCTAGAAGCACGCCGGAATGACAGCATTACTATTATGCACTTACAGTATAAGCTCGCCCTCGAACAATCGGCAGATCACCTGCCATCATCCCTTTTACTCCTTTTTCTTGGGCATCAGCGATACATCCATTTTCGTATCGGCCCCGCCAATCGTCACCTCTTTTATCTCTTTTCCTAAGGCTTCATGCCATATCTCCACTTTGTACGTTCCAGCGGGAATATCACCAATGTTAAACTTTCCATTGGCATCCGACACAACCGTGTAGGGAGAGTCGGCAACGATAAACCATGCCGACATCAGCCCACGATGGATATCACACTGCACCTTAATCTGTTCGACCTCGTCAAACTTGGGGGATGAAAACTTTTTTAAGGAGGCCGGCTGTGCCTTATTGATACTCTGATTCTTTCTTGCAAAAGTGTGAATATTGTGCGTGATCGGATCATTATTTAAAATGTCAATTTCGGCCCCTTTGGGGATAATCAACACATGGGGCTGGAACTTGCATTTTTCCTGCACAAATTCGATCTTTTTCGCAGGCACCGCCAATGTCTTCCCCCCGGTAACGCCAGTCACCGTGATCACCGCGTTGGCGATTCCATTACTGCCGGACAAGATTAGTTTTTCCGGGGCACGTTCTGTCCCGCAAACATTTTGATCCTTCTCAACCTTTATTTTTTCCATCGCGGGGGCCTTCACGCCCAACGTCACCACACCCGACAGCGAACCCGCAAACGCCGAAGAAGCACCCAACACGATAACCATTGCCAACAAAAGCCCTCTTTTCATACGTTCCTCCCTTTCTTTGTTTACCGCATTTGTCCAGAGGATGAAGACCCCTATACTCCGACCGAAACATTGCCGGAATGACGGAACCAAACATCCCCCTTTTTATTGTTTTGGATCGTTACTCTTTTTCAGTTTTCGTCGAATCAACAATTCAATCCCTAACACCGCAAGAATAACCAATGGAGGGTAGATATAAACCTCCTTCGGCGTTTCCGGCTCAAGCAGGACAAAATACCAGTGCGAGATCGACATCTTCGTTCCGGTCTCGCCGTTATGCCCATCCCATGCCTGAAATGCAATAGACGTAAATTTCCCCACCTCAAACTGGGTATCATTGACTTTATCATCGGTAACAAGCGATCGTTTTATTACAACCTGATACAGCCCCTCTTTATATCCTCCGCCACCCTGTATTGTCCAGTTCTCTTGCGGCTGCGCCGTTTCCTTGTCAATGCCATTTGCATTTGACTCGGACAGCTTACCCGCCGTCCAATTCCAGAGATTGACACTTAACTTATCATCACCCCTTACAAAATACGGCTTCTTAAAACCCACGGGGACGACACTGGGGAACTGAAGGGAGATCGCATCGTCCGACGCGGTTGCAACCGCCTCGTCTCCACCCGTCTCCGACGAACCGAACAGATCGTCCTCTCCCTCCGCGCCGCCGATCTTGGGCAATGGCTCGCCATCTTTACTCTGACTCGGATCATTCCATGAAACCAAAAACCCAATCTCGCTTTCGTTAAAAACCGACTTAACAAAAATGTCTCGCACCGTGGGAGTAAAATGCCGTTCATGGCGGACGACCTGCCCCACCATTGGAAACCAGTTGGCCTCTTGTCCCCCTTCTCCCCCCTCCTGCCAGAACGGATCGGCGGGATCGGTCGGAATGGCCCCCGCGACCTTTTTAGACTTAATCACCACATTCAGTTCGGGCCGCTTGGGAGGAGAGAGGGAACGGACATAATTGGCCAGATGCCAACTTTTTTCGTTATCCAGCGAATCGACAAAGGAGGGCATCGGCGTACCGTTTAAGCCGGTATTGATCCTCATATAAATATCGGATGCCTCCCCACCGCCTCGAAAATGCCAGTTTAAGGTGAGATTGCGCGGCAGAATCGGATCCCCTTTATCGTCGGCTAACGTCAGGGCTGACGGGCCGTTTCCACGCCCTTCATTTCCATGACACTTAAAACACTCGAGTTCCTGAAAAAGGGCGCGGCCTTTCTCGATGCTCTCTTCTGATGAGGGAATCGCATCTCCCCTCACGACGACAGGCAACGGCTCGGTTTGCTTTTTGAACTTTTCTGAAAAGGTCTTGATATAGGAAACAACGTCCCGTCGATCCTGTTCCGTTAAGAGATCGTCCCATGCCGGCATCCCGGTCCCCGGCAACCCGTGCGTTACCACACGGAAAAGATCATCATCGGTCGGCAGCATCCCGTTAGGGGTGGTTCGATACTTAAAAAGCCCCATCGTAAAGTCACGCGGCTTTGGATTAAACCGCTCCGATGCTGCGCCATCTCCCGCGCCCTGGTCACCATGACAAAAGATGCACCGCTTGTCATAAATCTTTTTGCCCGCCTCGACGTTTCCCGCCGCGCCACTGGGCGCCGGTTTTTCATCGGCAAAGGCAGGAACAGTAAAAACAAGAAAAACTATGGCTAATATTGTTCGCATTCGTAACTCTCTAATAGTACTTCCAGGTATCGTCACATTTAAATATCTGTCATTCCGGCATGCTTCCAGCCGGAATCCAGGGCCAAGCCACTACGGACAACTCTGGATTCCGGATTAGAGCCTGCCCCGTTATGATTCTAAACGGGGATTGCCGGAATGACAGTAACTATAATTTACACACTCAAAATATATCCACCCCGACCAACGGGAGGGGCAAGTTCGCCGCCCCACGCTGGGGCCCGCCCTACTCCCACGTCCTCGGGGCATAGCCCGTATAATCGTACAAAAACAGAATCACCTTCCAGCGTTCCTCTTCCGAGAGCATCGCCTCCCATCGCGGCATCGCCGAATCCCAAGGCGTTGATTCCTCGGGTAAACCGATTCCTCCCTTTGAGATCCGCCAGAAGAGAAACGCCTCTTGAAGCATCGATATCGTCGTTGGGTCCATAAAGTTCGCGGGACGGAGATTGAATCCATCGGCAAAGATGCCGTTCCCATCCAGTTTGTCGCCATGACAGAACACACAATTCTTAAAAAATATTTCTCCCCCTTCGCGAACGTTTTTTGCAAAATTCTCTTCGTCCTCACGATACGGGTTATAGAGGCCGACAAATTGAGTCGGCGGCGCAGGATGAATCACCCGCTGCTGGATCGGCGGCTCGTAACTGGGCATATTCGCGTTATAACTTCGAAATCCAAAAAAGAGCGGGATCGCAAGAAAGACGGCAACGCGACTCCATTTCCTCGATGTCGCATCATCCTCTCCTCCGGCAATAAAACGCTTAATCGGCCCGAAAAAGGCATCCGCATCATCCTGGAAGACACTGACATAGAGAAGGACACAAACCGTTACCAGCGACATATACATGAAGATAACGGACGATGGAAGCGGAGGGGAAACTAAGTTTTTCAGTCCCAGATAAATCGCAACCCAGATGATACCGACTTTTCCAATAAGAGGAACCCGACTCATACGCCCTTCTCTCCTCCGGCGGTGCCGGCCTCTTGGGTCGCTTTCAAGCTAAAAAGATAGGCCATCAAATCGCTCATTTCCTTAACCGTCATCTTTTCATCGTACGACTCATGATATTCCGATTTTTCAAAAACGGCGTTGCGTACCACAGCCACGGTTTTTCCGCTCACCGTCTTCACGAGATCCGGCCCGGCCGCATCGGGCATTGCCTCGCCACCCGGAACCTGATGACACCGGCCACACTCCATTTTTGCGAAGACGGCAACTCCTCCCGGAACATCTCCTGTCACGGTTTCAACCGGCGCGGCTGCCCCGCCCCCTTGCACCTCTGTCATCGCAATAATTTCTTCCGGCGTAATTTCAACCGCTCCGGTGCGAGATTGTAAAAATGCAAACACGGTCAGCATTTCCGGCTCCGTTAACCCAATCGGCTGCTTATTGATTGGAGGCATTCGGGCCGCAAACCGTTTCGGAGGGCTCTGGGTATAATCCACATAGACATACGCCTCCGGATTGGTATACGTCTCGTATTCAAACGCACGCGTTAATTTCATCCCGACCGGATTATCGCCGCCCAGATTGGGACACCGACCATGCGTTCCACCGCCTAAGGCATGGCACAACGCGCATTGCCCCTTTCCAAAAAAGATCTTCTGTCCAATTTCAATAACATCTTCAACCGTTTTGACACTCGCTGCGTCAAACTTCTCCTCCTGGGGAGGCATCGAGACCTCCTGCGGAATCTGCTGGGCAATATAAGCGAATCCCCCCAAAATGCTGGCAACAAAGGTTAAAACGCGCAAGATATACATCGTTACCCTTTATCTCCAGCCGAGGCGGCTCCCAATGCCGGGGTCATCCCCGTTCCATCCGGAGCCGTCGCTGCGGCCAACTTTTTCTGCGATTTATCGGGAAGCCCTGCAACCCAGAAGATAAACAGAACGATCAAACAAAAAAGAAAGGTGATGAATGCCATCAATGCCGCCGCGAACCCAACAGAAGGGGTAAAGGCATAGGGAGAGGTGTCCCGCATGATGCCGTATATGTGAAAATGAACCCGCGATCCGGACCGAACATACCCCATCAGTGTCATAATTAGAATAACCATAATCCCATTGGAGATCAGCGCGTATTGAGACCGGGGCGGCATCACCCCCCAGGTCATCTTCCCGGTCATCTTCGCATTCTTGAGAGAAAGGGCGGTTAAGGGGGTCACGGTAACCAGCACAAATAAAACCGAAAGCACCTGTAACGTGGATAACACCTTCACCCGCACCACCGCAGGAACAAAATAGCCATAAACCCCAAGCCAGATCACCAGCACAATCGCAATCGCAAAAACCAGATACTGGACAATCCGCGCCCCCTTTGCCCACGAGACCGTCTCTTCCTGATTGGCACGCCAATACAACAGAAAGCTGATAAACGTGGTAAGAATCATCAAATTCACCACCGTGAGCTTGGCCGACATCACCCCAAAGACCCCCAGCAGGGGATGATGGGTCCCTCCCATCGCCCGCGCCTCAGAAATCGAAGCAACCAATGAGTGCGGCGTGAGCCAGACCGCAAAGCAGGCCACCAGCGTAATCAACATCGCCAGAATATATTTTTTGTATCGGACGGGGGCATTGGCGCGATAGGCCAATCCTTGCCAGAAGTAATAGTTGGCACCGAGGAACAAGACGCCGATCTGAATCGCCTGCAAAATAAACAGCCAGGAGAGGATTCCGCCCATCAGCGTAATCCCCATCTGCTGATTGTACTCATAGACCTCACGCATCAGCCAGTAACCGGCAAATGGCAACGGCAACAGCCCGAAGATGCCGATAAAGTTTCCGACATATCCCATCCAGTCATAATGCTCACGTTCGGCCTGCGTCTTCGAACCCAGATAACGCACCCCCGCGTAAGCGCCGCACATAAAGCCGCCCAACACGACGTTTCCAATAACACGATGTATATTGACCGGATTCCATGTCGGATTATGAACCGCGGCCCAAAGTTTTTGCCAATACCCCATGTTTTCACTGAGCACCACCGGTGAGGCCTGAAACGAAAGCCATGCGTCCGCCGTCCACATAATCGCCAGACCGACCAGGTTTAAGAGCAGCCCCATAAAAAGATGCAGCTTCTTCCGTCCGGCCATGTAATCCCAGCCGTACCAGTAGATATAAAGGACAACGGTCTCCGCGATGAACAGAAAGGCATAAAGAACAAAGGTCGCGAAAAAAACACCGGACAGATAGTTAAAAAGCTTCGGATACATCCCGACTAACAGGATAAGCAAAATAGCCCCGAACGTTGCGGTGGTCCCAAAGGCCGCCGTGAGGAGCTTCGTGAACTCCTTGGCCAGCTTGTCGTAACGAATATCGCCTGTTTTGTAGCCGATATATTCACAGACCAACGCGAACATCGGCACGCCCAACACAAACCCGGCAAAAAGGATATGCAGCTGGGCGACAATCCAGACCGCGTTTCGGCTGCCAATCCAGGGAATATCCCGATATTCAGCAGCCGCGCTTCCCGCCTCCTCCGCGGAGGCAACACCGGCAAAGACAAGACCAATTAAAAAGAAGCCGAGAGAAAGAAAGAGCAGCCATCCACCTTTTTTTAAGAAGTCGACAAATTTATTCGACGAAACGTTCATCTCGCTTTCTCTATTCATCGCAACACTCTCTCTCCATTGTCATACCGGCGAAAGCCGGTATCCAGCACTTCATCATGGATTCCGGCTAAAACCATGCCGGAATGACGAAAATAAAATACCTGGACATTCAATGCAGACATGTTCAGTTATTCGCCGCCGCCTTTCCTTCCGAAACAGGCGGGTCTTTCAGGGTACTCAAATACAACGCAACCGCCAACGCATCCTCTTCGGGCAGGTCTAAATTAGGCATCCGGGTATCGGGAATAAACGACTGCGGATTTCGAATCCATCGATAGATAAACTGGGGCTGCAACATAAACCCGGCCCGAGACAGATCGGGGCCAAGCTGTCCCCCTTCTCCGCGAATTCGATGACAGCCGATACAGCCGTATTCCGAAAACAAACCCTCGCCCGACGCGATTAATTCCTCTTTCGCGGAATCGTCGGCCGCCTTTTCCTGCATCAACCGATCAAAATCGGCCTCTTTCACGGCCTTCACCTGAGGCCGTTTTTCCGAATAGGGCTTGGCCTCATCGAAAACAACCGGCTCTCCTTTATAGGGATGCAAGGTGCGAACATACGCAACCAACGACCAGATCTCGCTTTCCGAAAAGACCTTTCCAAAGGCCGGCATTGAAGAGGAAAGCTCAACGCCGTATCCCCCCTTTTCGATCACCTCATAAATCTCATTGTTCTTCAACCCCGTCATGTACGCCTCGCCAGAATCGGTCAGATCGCGCGCATGCGGGTCGAGATTCCCGGCATTATAACCGTCCCCCGCCCCACCCGTTCCATGGCAGGGACTGCAATATCGATTAAACGTCTCTTTTCCCTTCGCCAGATGCTGATTCTGGCACCCTACAAGTCCTACGATAGCGAAAAGGAAGGTGACGATAGCAGGAAATTTTACAAATTGCAACTGTGTTTTCATTTCTTTTTTGAGAATATTATTCCCCATCCTTCTCTTTCTTTCCCTTTCCATAGCGGCGGCTAATCCACCACTGTA
>CAZSME010000005.1:0-15180 GCA_964607665.1 uncultured Nitrospirota bacterium
ATGAATCTTAAAGAAATCCTTCGTCATCAAGCCGAGAAAACCAAACGGGCCGCGTTGAAGCTGGCCTCTTGCTCAACAGAGGTTAAAAACCGTGCCCTTCTGGCAATGGCCGATGCCCTCGAGGCAAAAACCGACACCCTCCTTGTGGAAAACGGAAACGATTTAGACGCGGGCCGAGGGTCAGGTCTGACCGGGCCGCTTCTGGAACGACTTACGCTCACCCCAAAACGGATTTCGGAAATGGCGGCCGGACTCCGAGAGGTCGCGGCGCTGCCAGACCCGGTGGGCGAGATACAACACCTCACCCGCCGTCCCAATGGAATTCAGGTGGGGCAAATGCGTGTTCCAATTGGTGTGATTGGGATCATTTATGAGTCACGTCCCAATGTCACCGCCGATACCGCCGCGTTGTGCATCAAATCGGGCAACGGTGTGATTCTGCGCGGCGGCTCGGAAGCGATTGCCTCCAACCGGGCAATTGCCACGGTTTTGGAGCAGGCGGGGACTGCGGCCGGACTCCCAGAAAACGCAATAACCTTGATTGAAACAACCGATCGACAGGCGATCTTTGAACTGCTTTTACTGGACGACTTGATCGATCTGATTATCCCGCGTGGCGGAGCCGGTTTGATTCAGGCGGTCATGGAGCATTCCCGAATACCGGTCATGAAGCATGATCGCGGCATCTGCCACACCTTTGTTGATGCGGCCGCCGATCTATCAATGGCCGAAACCGTCACGTTTAACGCCAAGGTTCAACGCCCGGCCACCTGTAACGCAATGGAAACGCTCCTCGTACATCAGGCGGTTGCGGCCCGGTTTCTTCCCCGCATTGCCAAACGATTGCAGGAGGCCGGTGTCGAGCTGCGTGTCTGTCCTAAAACAAAAACGCTGTTGGAACAGGCCGGGTTCCAGCAGGTCTCGGAAGCGACCGATGAGGATTGGGTGACCGAATATCTGGATTTGATCTTATCGGTAAAAACGGTAAACGATATGGAAGAGGCGATGGCCCATATTGCCCGGTATGGCTCGGCCCATTCCGAGGCCATTATTACCGAAGATTACAGTAACGCGATGCGGTTTTTGCGTGAGGTGGACGCCTCCGCAGTGTTTATCAACGCCTCAACACGGTTAAACGATGGCTACCAGTTGGGACTGGGGGCCGAGATGGGGATTTCCACCAGCCGGATTCATGCCCGAGGGCCAATGGGACTGGAAGCGCTTACGTGCAGCAAGTTTATTATTTTAGGTCATGGGGAAATCCGGCAATAGAATTGGCCTGCTCGGAGGCACGTTTAACCCCATTCACTGCGGCCATCTTCAGGTCGCCCAGATCATCCAAAAAAAACTAAAACTGCACCGGGTCTTATTTATTCCGACCGGAACCGCCCCGCACAAAAAGGCGATCGCATCGCCCAGCAAGACCGATCGGCTCAAGATGGTTCGGCTGGCCCTGAAATCCCATCCCGATTTCAAACCATCGGATATCGAGATTAAGCGGCCCGGCATTTCCTACACCATCGATACCGTAATGCGCTTAAAACAGCGGCATCCCCAAGACACCTTTTTTTTTATTATCGGCACCGACGCCTTTTCACACCTGCCCAAATGGAAAGCGCCGGAACAGCTTTTACGGCTTTGCCATTTTGTGATCGTGCCGCGCCCCGGTCACCCTTTTTTGCCGCTCCCCACTCTCCCCGGCCTGGATCGGATCGACACAACGGCCCTCACGCAACTTTCCCTGGGCAAGCGAAGCCGATATACCTTTTCGGGCAAGCAGAATAAACTTTATTTTTTCTCAATTCCAACTGCCCCGATTGCGGCTTCTGACATTCGGAAGAGGATCAACAGCGGGAAAGACGTCGCGACCCTCTTGCCGCCACCGGTCCTCTCTTATATAATGAGGAAGGGGCTTTATCGGTCAGACACCCCACGCACAAAGGAGAACGATTCCTAAAAACATTAACAAGGCAGTTGCGGCATGGGACTCAACGGAGAAGGCCCACGAGATCGCCCATATTGCGTTACAGAAAAAAGCGGAAGATATTGTTCTGCTTCATGTTAGCGGACTCACCGCTCTGACAGACTATTACCTGATCTGTTCCGTCGACTCGGTGCCGCAGGTCTTGGCCATTGTCGATGCGGTAGAAGCCGCCCTTTCCAAAAAAGGATCTCGGCCCCTGGGCATCGAAGGCCGGGAGGCCGGTATCTGGGTGCTAATGGATTACAACGACGTGATCCTTCATATCTTTCAAAAAGAGGCGCGGGAATTTTATGCGTTAGATCGGCTTTGGAGCGACGCGCCCAAAATCGATCTTTCGGGCCCGGCTCCCGTCCAAAAACGTCTCACGCGCAAGAACGCCCCAGTCGCATCGGTCAGGAAAAGGAAAGGATAATGCCGTTTCTTGTTTTCATCTTCCTCGTTCTCATCGCGATCGTCGGGTATTGGGAACAGTTGAACCCGAATCGTGTGCCGTTTTTCGTAACCCCTCATCTTTCTTATGACGTTTCGTTAACCACGCTGATCCTTTTCTCCGCGGCAGCCGGGGGACTACTAACGATTGTAGCGTCTGGCATTCGCCAGACCAAGGCCCTCTATCTGAACTGGACCTATCGAAGGCAACAGAAAAAAGAGGATCGGGTCAATCAGTTCTACAAAGAGGGGGTTAACGCGGCCCTTGCGAAACGGTACAAGGATGCGACGTTACAGTTTCAAAAGGCGTTGGCGATCAACCCGAACCATATCAATACGCTCCTTCAACTGGGCCGAATCTACCGGATGGAGAAGAATTTTAATGAGGCGATTCGGCTTCATCGCAAGGCACGGGTCGCCGATGATCAGAACATGGAAGTTTTGCTCGGGCTGGCCCAGGACCTCGAATCGGCACAACAGTTCGATGAGGCGATTACCCTTTTTCGGGAAATCATCCGTCGAGACGAAGATCACCTTACCGCGTTGACCCATCTGAAAGATCTTTATATCCGGAATCGGAGCTGGGAGGACGCCCACGCCGTTATGGAAAAGACATTAAAACTGTCCCTCCCGGACGAAACGCGTCAGAAAAAACAAAACACATTTCTGGGAATCAAGTTTGAGATGGGAATGCGATTTCTGGAGCACAACCAGATTGATTCGGCACGACGCGCGTTCAAGAGCGCGATTAAGCTCGATAAAAATTTCCTCGCGGCCTATATGGGGCTGGGCGAGACCTATGTAAAGTCGCAACGCGTCCAATCGGCGATGACCGTTCTTGAAAAGGGGTACGATCTCACCAAAAATCTTATCCTGCTTCACCGATTGGAAGAGCTCTGTCTTGAAGAGGGACAGCCCGAGCGAATTCTTTCCGCCTATCAAAAGGCGTTGGCAAAAGACCCGCACCATATCGCGTTGAAATTTTATCTGGGTAAGCTGTACTACCGGCTGGAAATGATTGATGAGTCGTTTGACTTGCTCAGCGAGGTCGAGGGCCAGGTACAGCACTTTCCCGATCTTCATAAGGTTTTGGGCAATCTTTATTTGCGGCGTGGAGAACCGTTGCGGGCCGCGGAATCGTTTCGAAAAGGGCTTCAGATCAAAGGCGCCGTGATTGTTCCGTACTATTGCCCGCTGTGTGATTATCATACCCACCAATGGTCGGGCCGATGCGCCCGATGCGGCCAGTGGAACAGCTATCAGGCGTTGCCGATTATGGTCGAAAAAGAAAAGCGGCCGGCCCCCCCGCTTCACTCTCTGGTGGTTCCACCGGTCGAGGCCCTGTAATGACGCGTCCCAAGCCGGTGGTGCTCATTATCCTGGACGGTTGGGGCATCAATCCTCAAAAAGAGGCCAATGCCATCGCGCTGGCCGATCCTCCCTTTTATAACCACCTCTTGCAAACCTATGCGCACACCACCCTTTCGGCCTCCGGAGAAGATGTGGGACTCCCCGAAGGACAGATGGGGAATTCCGAAGTCGGACATATGAACATGGGAGCCGGCCGGATTATCTATCAGGATTTTACGCGCATTAACAAAGCCATCTCGGACCGATCGTTTTATCAAAATGCCGAATTGCTAACAGGAATGTCGCTGCAGGAGGGCCAAACGCTGCATTTGATGGGGCTTTTATCAGATGGCGGCGTGCATAGCCATATTGATCATCTGATGGCCCTTCTGGAAATGGCTCGGGCAAAAAAGGTGCAATCGCTTGTGGTGCACCCTTTTCTGGACGGTCGAGACACGCCGCCCAAAAGCGCTCTCTTATACCTCAAACAACTTGAGGAGGCATTAAGAAAGGGCAGTCGTGCTGTGAGCGCATCTCCCCTATTCCCCCATTCACAGACGGCCTCCTGGCGAATGGGCACCGTTATGGGAAGATATTATGCGATGGATCGCGATCATCGGTGGGATCGCGTCGAGAAGGCTTATAGGGCACTGGTTGCGGGAGAAGGGACGCGTGTCGCATCTCTTTTCGACGCGTTGGAGAAAAGTTTTGAAGCGGGGATCACCGATGAGTTTGTTTCTCCGATTGTGATCTGCGACAAAACACCGGTGGGGCGCATTCGGGATCACGATCGTATCCTGTTCTATAACTTTCGGGCCGATCGCGCGCGTCAACTCACCCGCGCCTTTATTGAAGAGGGCTTTGCAGCGTTCAAAAGAGAGAAAAGGGTATCGATTTCCTCTTTTGTGACATTAACCCAGTATGACAAAGCCTTTTCTTGTCCATCGGCGTTTTCCCCGATCAACCTTTCTAATATGCTGGGCGAGGTGATTAGCAAAAACGGCCTTAAACAATGCCGAATCGCAGAAACCGAAAAATACGCGCATGTCACTTATTTTTTTAATGGAGGGCGAGAGGACCCCTTTGATGGGGAAGAAAGAACGCTCATTCCATCACCGAAGGATGTCGCAACCTACGATCAAAAGCCGGAGATGAGCGCGGACGAGGTCGCGGAAACGGCGCGGCAGCAGATTGAGACCGGCCAATTCGACCTGATTGTGATGAATTTTGCGAATCCCGATATGGTCGGGCATTCAGGCAATCTCAAAGCAGCTATCGAAGCCGTTCGTGTGATTGATCGTTGCCTTGAAAAGGTGATTGGGGCGACACAACGGGCCGGGGGCGCCGCGCTCATCACGGCAGATCATGGCAATCTGGAGCAGATGGTGGATGACACCGGCGCGCCGCACACCGCCCACACGACCCTGCCGGTACCGTTGATTTTTATCCCTTCCGATAAAGAGAGCGACCCGCGAACCGTTCGACACGGCATTCACGCCAATATCGCGCCAACCCTTCTTGATCTTTTGGAAATACCCAAACCCAAAGAGATGGATCAGGAATCGTTACTCAAGAAATAGCACTTTCAACCACCCCTACACCCCCTTGCGAGTGTAGTGTTTTATAAGAAGTCCGTTTACACTCGTCATACCGGCAAGGCCGGTATCCAGTGTTTTATTTCTGGATTCCGGCTAGAAGCACGCCGGAATGACAACTACTCTGTTCTCCTGTCATTTCGATCTGTGGAGGCGACACATCTGTTGCCCATGATTACACCCCTCTCCCAAAAGGGGAGAGGGATTGGACGTTACTGCTATTTCCATAGATCGGCTAAATTAAAAACCAATTTCGGGAAGAGGCTATTTAATGAAATATGGGTTGTGTCCTTGATCGGAGGGAGAGCTCGATACTGCTTCCCCGAGAGGCGAAACATCTCCAATTGCTTTGTCTCGGGGTCAATCAGCCAATAGTGAGGAACACCAAACTTTGCATAAAGACGGGACTTGGTCTCCCGATCGGTCTTCTCCGTGGTGGGAGAGAGCACCTCCACAATCAGATCGGGCGGCCCTTCAATCCCGCGCTCGCTCACCAAATGGAGTTTTTTGGCCGAGAGAAAAAGCAGATCCGGCTGTGCAATATTCGTATGCGAAAGGATCAGATCGATGGGGGAAAGATAAAGATCACCGATGGGGTAATCCTGAAGGTAGGCGCGTAAAATCCAATAAAGATTTCCAATCGCCTTTTGATGTTTTGGTCGAGGCGCGGGCGTCACAAACAGGTCGCCTTCAATAATCTCGTATCGTTTGCCGTCGTTCGGGAGTGCGGCATAGTCATCATAGGTGAGAATGATCTCACCGGCGGGAGGGCGTACTGCCAAGTGCATAGGTAAATCTCCTTATCGGATAGAGACAAACGGAGGGTGATCGCAGGGGGGTAAACTCTTTTCGTCTCTAGGCGCACATGGCCCTGCGCCCCTACTTCTTACCTTCAGGCTTTGCTTTCTCGGCCTTCTCTGCTGGTTTGCCCTTCCCCGCCGCTTCCGCCTTTTCCGCTTTTTCCTTCTCGCCGATCACTTCCGGCGCTTTCGTCTCTTTAACCCCAGGGGCTAGAATCGCTTCCATTTTGGCTTCCGATATCGGCGGAACAACCGAGACAACAACGCGATTCGGATCCGCGAGGATTTCGATCCCCTCTGCCAAAGAAAGGTCGCGCACATGGATCGTTTCGCCAATCTTCAGGGTAGAGGCATCCACGGAAATCCGATCGGGAATAAGAGCAGGCAGGGCTCGGATCGATAGCTCCCGCATTGTGTGTTGAAGAATACCGCCATCCTTAACGCCCATCACCGTTCCGACAATCTCCACCGGAACCGAGAGAATAAGCGGCTCATTCATGGACACCTCGAAGAGGTCCACGTGTAAAATCGTTCCGGTGATTGGATCCCGTTGAATCTCTCGCAAAATCGCCAGATGGGACTGGACACCCTTTCCCTGATCCACTTGAAAGGTCATTAAGGTGTTATCCCCCGATCCGGAACGTAACGCACGGTCAATCTCTTTCAGATTCAGTTGCAATGCCACGGAGGTTCCTTTGCTGTAGAGGACCGCGGGAATCTGGCCCCGGACGCGTAATTTACGGGCCACCCCTTTTCCATATTCCTGACGATACTGACTCTGAATTTCTACCTTCTGCATAAACGTCTTCCTTTCTTTTTTTTAATATCGGGGGAGGGTTATATAGCAACCATTATACGAACAAGGAGCTCACCGAGGTCCCCTCGTGGATATTTCGAATCGCCTTTCCCAAGAGAGGCGCAACAGACAGGGGAACCAACTTCCTACAAGACAATTCTTTCCCATTCAACGGAACGGTATTCGTAACCGCCACCTCGTCAATATCGGACTCGTTCAGTCGGGTGAGCGCGGGACCGGAAAGAATGGCATGGGTACACGCAGCGATAATCCGGTTTGCCTTATTGGTCCGAAGCGCGGACGCGGCCTGCACCAATGTTCCCGCGGTATCAATCATATCATCCAGAATCAACACGTCCCGTTTTTCGACATCGCCAACGATATTCATCACCTTAATCCGGTTGGGCCCCTCTCGTCTTTTATCCACAATAGCCAGCCCCGCGTTCATTCGTTTTGCAAACGCCCTGGCCCGTTCCACCCCACCCGCGTCCGGAGAGACAACGACGAGGTTCTCATACTCTTTCTTATTGAAATGATCCATTAGAACAGGCGTGGCATAGAGGTGATCCACCGGAATATTGAAAAACCCCTGCGTCTGACCGGCATGTAAGTCGAGGGTCAGCACCCGATGGGCCCCCGCGGTCACAATCATGTCGGCAACCAGCTTCGCGGAAATCGGCACCCGTGGCTGATCCTTACGGTCCTGACGTCCATAACCATAATATGGAATAACCGCGGTAATCTCCTTCGCCGATGCGCGCTTCAAGGCATCGATCAAAATCAACATCTCCATAATATGGGTATTGACCGGGTGTGACGTTGATTGAAGCACAAAAACATCGCTGCCACGGACGTTCTCCTCGATTCGGACAAAGACCTCTCCGTCGCTAAAGGTGGAAACAATGGCCTGCCCCATGGCAATGCCCAGAAAATCGCAGATCTCCTTTGCCAGCGGAAGATTCGAATTGCCCGAAAACAGCTTTAATACTTCCATAAGACCCCCCAACGTGACCGCCCCATAGTAGAGAGGGCCGCTGTGTTTTGTCAAGTTTATCCGCGGCGTGCCCACCCCCCGGTTGGCCCCTCTTCGAAGCAGACAGATCCTTGCCTACAAAAACCGGATATCTTGACCTGTTTAACAACGCAAATCTTACTTGACCTTCCAGCAACAGGAAGGTATAGCATTATCCTGTTCTTCATAACAGGAGAAAGACCATACTCAAAAACAATCAAGCATAAGGAGGAAAACCATGAATGAAGCATTGAGGAAAAAGATCGAAGAGGCCTCTCGCAACCTTTCGAATACCGATCCACGGCTCCGTCTAAAATCCGTTCGGAGATTAACCGACATCGGGGGATGCCTTGACTGGGAAGATAGACCGGTTATTGTTGAGAGGGTGGCCGGGCTTGCTGGGGACAAAGAGGCCTTTATCCGATGGAATGTGGCAATCAGCTTAGGGTTAATCGGCCATGAGCAGGGGTTAGAGGCTCTGGATAAGCTCATGAAGGATGAACATGCGAATGTTCGTCTGCGTGCCGCCCTCGCCGTCGGACTGATTGGTGATGAACGGGGGGTCGCCACGCTTGAGAAAACCATCGCGGATTCCTATGAGATCGGCGGGCATGTTGTGGTAAGGGCCTTTGCCGCCATGGGCCTAGGCAAGCTGGGCCATGAAAAGGGGGTGCCCCTCCTCGCTAAGCTTGTTTCCGATAAGGATCCTGCGGTGCGCTGGCATGCGGCCGTAGCCTTAGGCGATATCGGCAGTGAAAGCGGGGTCCCCCATCTGGCTCAATTGATCGAAGATGAAGTCCCCTTCGTTCGGGCTCATACGGCGATTGCCCTGTCCCAGATCGGGCATGAAAGCGGCTTGCCCTATCTTGAGCGGATGACAAAGGACAGCATGCCCCGCGTGGCCAAGATGGCCCAAGATTCGCTGGCCTTACTCCGATCCTTGATTAAAGCGTAAACCAAACTTGAAGGAGTATTGTCCACGCTGATCCGGTTTATTTATCTTCTGGACAGCAAGGATCACCCACGTCACAGCCACAAACGGATGTATCGACGACCTCCAATTCTGCTTTCCATTCGGGCTGTTGATCGTTGTCAAGTCGCCCTGCCTTCTTTTCTAATTCCTTTTGAAGTGAATTGTTCTTTGTTTCTTTCATTGGTTATCTCCCTTCACGCATCAAGGGACTAACGGCCTTCATGCAACCCGGATTCCCCCTTGACCGCATACAGGGTCTCCTTCATCTCATGGAGTTGGTCATGCAAGAGCCGAAGGTTTCCCTCCCGGTCATGGTCTTTTTTAACCTTGTGCCACGCCTCCCGCATGTTGTGGTTAAGATCATGGAGCTTCTGAAAATGAGGATCCTGCTCATTGCCTTTTTTCACCAGATGAAGCGTCTTCTTCATCAGGTGGAGCTGGTCGTGCATGATCTCAACATTGCCACTCACATTGTGGCCTTCCCGGATCTTGTGCAGAGTTTCCCGCATATCATGGTTCAGGCCGTGGAAGGTTTCCCCATAAGCCGTCATTGCAACGACCGTGGTCGTCCCGCTTTTGAAAAAGGCACAGGAGCCCAACATCAAACAAACCAGAAGCAATCCTGAGCCGATCCCGAGTCCGATCGATTTCTTTTTCATGACAACCTCCTTTCCGGTTAATCGTTCCGTACGCCTTTTAGCCTTCCGATACAGATAGTCTACACCTTCTAGTTGCTGGAAGGTCAAGCGTTTCTTACCGGGCATCCCAAGACTCCGGCAACGTCCTCGCGGATGGGACATCTTTTAACCCATCCCCTCCGAACCTCCCCTCGCAGGGGTCGTACCCCTTGAAGGGGAGGGATAAAGAGGAGGCAGTTTTACTCACGGTTTTGGCGCGTCACATCTCTCGTCGCGACACGGAATATTCATGATCGGCAGCGCCCGTTTCCTGGGTTCAGGCGGGATGAGCGTTTTTCTCAACTCGCGTCCAAGCCGGTTGAGAACCTTCCGAAGCGCTTCCAGATCGGCAATACGTTGATCGATTTCACCCCGCTTTTTTTCAACCAAGCGGACCAACTTCGGATTCACAGACGAACAGCACCCATCCTCCACTGCGGATACAAGTTCTCGGATATCCCTTAAGGGAAGATCTAAGAGCCTCGCCTGCTTGATGAACTCAAGCCGCCGCAGATCCTCAGGCATATAAAGCCGATAACCCTTTCCATGCACCACCTCGCTCCTCTTCGCCGGTGGAAGCACGCCAATCTCTTCATAGTATCGGATGGTCTTCGGATTGACCCCAATGAGTTTTGCAACCTGTCCGATGTTTAAGCATTTCGCCATGTAAGACCTCTCCCGTACGCTTAATATAAACCTTACAGTAACAGGAATGTCAATGATTTTCAGGCCATAATCGGGCTCCGGAAAATATGGCACAACCCATTGTGACAAAGGCTTAACCCCCCTCAATCCCCCTTATCAGGGGGGAGGGGTTGTAGAGAAGCTCATCCATTAGGACTTTGCTGTAGCCCCGGAGGCGGGGGTGGGGGGAGTGTTACGTTTTTCTTGTAGTCGGGGCGGCCCGATGGGCCGCCCAAGACAGGCTTGATCTTTGAAGTGGTTTTATGTTCTGATCCCATCCTAATGTTGCGATGGGATGCAGGTTAGACTTCAACGAGGTCTAATTCGGAGGCTTTCATCGGAGCGCGTAAACGAGAGGGACCCTTTTGATTCTCAAGAATGGTTCTATCAATCAACGCGCCACAATTAACACATTTCCAAACATCGAACACGATATAAAAGTCGGAAAAGCGTTCCGTGTACATCAAACCTTTGCATTTTGGGCATTTCATGGTCATCCTCCTTATGTTAGATGAGATGCATTCGCCCTATAAACGAGCAATATATATGCCATCGATTTGTTTGATATAACCTATTGTTATTGCTATTTTTTTATGCTAAAAAGTAACGTCGGAGTTTTGAATGGGCACCAATATTGCCTACGGGGCAGGGAAAAAGGGGAAGGCTTTGCCTTATAATAAGGCCCGAGCGGTCTTGAGAAACAGATGAATCCACTTCTTAAACTATGGATCCTGGTGCTTACCGTATCGGTATTGTTAGCCGGCGTTTTTTATATGGCGGATCACTACCCGCATATTATTGGAAACTTCTATTTTCTGTTGTCGGTTTTGATTTTCTTTTATTGTCTCTATCTTTTCACAAACTGGATAACGCAACGAAAGAAAAAAAATGTCACTTCGGAATAGGTACGACCTTACCGAACTTGATTTTGCAATTCTATATTTCAAAGAGTATAATCCGGCCAACTTTTAAGGAGGTGACAAATGGCAGAAGGAAAAATCGTACAGGTAATCGGCCCAACAGTTGATATTGGATTTCCAGCGGGGACCGTTCCCGCCATTTACAACGCGGTTCGAATTGAAGACGCCTCACGCGATATCAACTTGATTGTGGAGGTGGCCCAGCATATTGGAAACGATATCGTTCGCTGTATTGGAATGGGCTCAACGGACGGGCTGGTACGCGGGATGAAGGCGATGGACCTTGGCCATCCGATTTCGGTGCCGGTGGGCGAGCAGACCCTTGGCCGCCTCTTTAATATCCTGGGACAACCGATCGATGGAAAGGGACCGGTTCCCAAGCCCGATCAGGTTTGGCCAATTCACCGTTCGGCACCCACCCTCGAACATCAGGTGCCCGTCACCTCGATGCTGGAAACCGGAATTAAAGTGGTTGACCTTCTGGCCCCTTACGCGAAGGGGGGCAAGGTCGGCCTCTTTGGTGGCGCCGGTGTCGGAAAAACCGTCATCATTATGGAGTTGATCCGGAATATCGCAACCGAGCATGGCGGATTCTCGGTCTTTTCGGGGGTCGGCGAACGCACCCGCGAGGGAAACGAGCTTTATCTTGAGATGACCGAATCGGGCGTGTTGGATAAAACCGTTCTGGTCTTTGGCCAGATGAATGAACCGCCCGGGTCACGTCTTCGAATCGGCTTAACCGGACTGACGATGGCCGAGTATTTCAGAGATGAGAAAGGGCAGGATGTCTTGCTCTTTATCGACAATATCTTCCGATTTGTTCAGGCCGGCTCCGAAGTCTCGGCCCTCTTAGGCCGAATGCCTTCCGCCGTCGGTTATCAACCCAATCTGGGAACCGAAATGGGTGAGCTTCAGGAGCGAATTACCTCCACAACAAAAGGATCGATCACCTCGGTCCAGGCGATCTATGTCCCAGCCGATGATTTGACCGATCCCGCGCCGGCCACAACCTTCAGCCATCTTGATGCCACCACTGTGCTCTCTCGTCAAATCGCCGAGCTGGGAATTTATCCCGCGGTCGATCCGCTGGACTCCACCTCGCGCTTGATGGACCCGCACATTCTTGGGGACGAACATTACAAAACGGCAAAGGCCGTACAGCGAACCTTGCAACGATATAAGGAGCTGCAGGATATCATTGCGATCCTGGGGATGGACGAGTTATCAGAAGAAGATAAACTGACCGTCCAGCGGGCTCGAAAGGTGCAGCGGTTTCTTTCGCAGCCGTTCTTTGTGGCTGAGGTCTTTACCGGCGCGCCGGGGAAATATGTCAAGGTGGCCGATTCGATTAAAGGATTCAACATGATTCTCGATGGAAAGCTCGATGCCCTTCCGGAACAGGCATTTTACATGGTCGGAACCATTGAGGAAGCACAGGAAAAAGCGGAGCGTCTTCAAAAGTGAAACCGTTCCATCTTACCCTTGTCACGCCACAGACCGTTTTTTTTGATGGAGAGGTTGTGGCCGTTACGGCCTCTGGGGAAGCCGGTTCGTTCGGCGTTTTAGCAAATCATGCCCCGCTGATTTCCACCCTTCTTTCCGGATCAATCACCCTCACAACGCTGGAAGAAGAAAAACAGTATTATCAAATCGGGTCCGGTTTCCTGGATGTCCTCAACAACCGGGTCACGCTACTGACGACATCCATCGAAAAGAAGGAGGCCTTATGAAAAACGGTTTGATTCGAATCGCAACTTTTTTGTCCGTCATGCTCATCTCGCCGTTCTTCTTCGCCCCTCTTCATGCGGCCGATTTTAAGGTAACAGGAGATGTCCGTTTACGGGCCATCTTTTCCGACAATGCGGATGCGAATGACACCCTCGACGACGAGCAGCAATTCTCCGATGGCCGGTTTCGAATTAAAACAGAAATATCCTCCGAACGGGCAACCGCCGTTGCGACAATTGACCTTATGAACGATTTTAATGATCCCAGTGGCTGCCGATCCGACTCGGAAACACAGTCGGGCACGCCCGTGATGAACACCGCGGGAACCGGCACAACAACCGTTCCATCCGGTGCCGCCGATGCCTGCGGAACCGGAAGTTATCGACTGGGTTCAAATCGATTTGGGAACAGCTATAATATGGTGGGAATTCGGGAGGGTTACATTATTCTCAAATTAGATCAAGGCGCCTTTGCCTTTGGTCGTAAGTCATTTTATTTGGGGCACTCCCTTGTATTAAACGATACCGCAGATGGAATGGCGGCAAAGTTTAAAGCGGGACCGGTCGAAACCGTGCTGGCCTCGATTAAGGTCTTTGAGCGAACCGCCGGTTCCACGGCCGGAGACACCGACCTCTATATTCTCAAGACCCGCCTTCTGGAAGAGGAAGGGAAACCGGTGAACACCTTTGGCACCGGATTAAGCAGTCTGTTTGTCGCCTACCTCAATGACCGTCAACCCACACTCTTTCCAAATATTGATGATGAGGCAACCCTTCTGGCCGTAGGGTTAACGGCAGATGTCCCTGTTGGCCCCTGGGTCATCAACTTTGAAGCCGATTCAATGCGCGGGAAGCTTTCCAATCTTCGGCTCCCGGATTTTGACTTAACCGGCACCAATGTCATGCTCGGTACCCGTGTAAACCTGATCTTCTTTAATGTGGGCGTCACGGGTCTTTACACCACCGGAGATAAATCGGCAGCGGATAATGAACGAAACATCAATGGCATTTCCGGAAACTATGTTCTGGGGAATATTTTAATCAACGACAATGTAAATAGTGATCGTGAGGGACAGTGCCCCAGTATTGGCGGAAGCCGGATTGGATTTGGAGGCCGCGGCTGTCTGGACGGCGCCGGTATTACCGCGCTCAAACTGGATTTCAAGCTGCCCAGCTTTATGATGGTTCATGAAGTGGCCCATAGCCCCATCGAGGCCGTGCTGATCTGGGCCGAGACCACCGAGCCTCTCACGCCGGGTGGCAGTACCGATTTGGGATTTGAAGTCGACTTAAATTGGAAACATCAATTCGATGATCATATCTTCGGTGGGGTGAATGTCGGTTACTTACTTTCCGGAGACGCATGGAAAAGTGTCATTGGTTCCGCTGATGACAATCAGACCAAGCTGCTGGCCTCGCTGAACTACACCTTCTAATACAAACCCATTGTAGGGCCCCGGTGCCTGCCATGGGTGGCCACAGGGGGCCGCCCCTACAATGGGTGTCATCAGACTGCTTTCAACTTTAAGTACTTATTCACTTCATCCTTATCCAAATAAGCATCCGTAACATACTTATGGATAACAACGCTTATCATTGTCTGATAGGGCAAGCCGGTTTTATCCGCCTTCTCTTTGAGCTTCTTTAAATCATTTTCGTTTATTCGCAAACTGACTGGCCGTCTTTTTTGACTTCCTTTAATAATTTTATTGATCTGATTTTTTTTGCCCCGCGAAACCGGTTTATAGTTTTCAAACTCCCTTTCGATTTCTTTCTCTTCGCGGTCTAAAACAAGCCTCTTCATTTTTTATCTCCTTTATGTTTCGCGTTTGCCCTGCGACTTGGAAAACATGTTTTAATGATCATTTTTGTTTTCTCTATCTTCACCGGAACAACGTGGACATAAGATTTGTATTCGAGAACAATGAGAACCTGATCCGGCCTTTTTCGGTTTTCTAAAATTTCAAGATACTGCTTACTCTCAATCAGCCCCCGTATTTCTTCGAGATCAATATTCCTTTCAAGTCTTAACTTCAGATATTTATTTGAATCCCAAATAATCTCCACGGTCTAATATAATATGGCGTATATACTATGTCAATATAACTTAGGAACGCCATTCACGCTTCCCCGCCATCGGTCAGAAGAGGATTGCGGTGGGAGGCATCTAACATCGATTCAAACGGGCCGCAGTAGAGAAGGTTCGCGTTGGCCGCGAGGCAAGAGGCCCGAA
>CAZSME010000005.1:15280-19144 GCA_964607665.1 uncultured Nitrospirota bacterium
TCAAACGGGCCGCAGTAGAGAAGGTTCGCGTTGGCCGCGAGGCAAGAGGCCCGAAGCCCACGATCGGAGGAAACAACGGTAACCTCTTTTCCGAATTGTTTGGCCCTTTCAACAATAAGGTCATCCGCGATCTTTCCTCGGCCGGAATAGACGACTTCAACCGCGCCTTGTTGGCCTAACGCAACCTCCTCTTTCTGCATCGCGTCATCCGGCTGTCTATCAAAAACCACTGTAATCGGATTATTGTTACTTTTCGCGTACTGAATCAGGCGTTCAATTAAACGGCGTCGTTTTGGGGCAAGATCACCTCGCAGCCCTCGATCCCTTCCAATAAAATTGTAACCGTCCACGATGATCCGCATGGTCATGCCTTTATTATAGACCGTTGTATGAATCAGGTTAAATTTTTCACAACAACCTCCTGTCCCCCTTTAAAAAGGGGGCCAGGGGGTTGTTTGAGCGAACCAGATCATTTAACAGGATGAACCTATTAAAAAGAGGCGCCTTTTAAGAGACCTTTTTAAAGACAAGCGTTCCGTTGGTGCCGCCGAACCCAAACGAATTTGACATCGCGATATGGATATCGCGGGAACGGGGCTGGTGCGGGGTGTAGTCTAGATCACATCCTTCGGCAGGATGAGCCAGATTGATTGTTGGCGGAACAATGCCATTACGAAGGGCAAGCGCTGTAAAAATGGCTTCGATTCCGCCTGCTGCGCCCAAAAGATGGCCCGTCATCGATTTTGTCGCGCTGATCGAAATTCCAGCGGCACGCGCGCCAAAAACCGTTTTCATCGCCGTGGTCTCGGTTAGGTCGGCCGCGGTGGACGTCGCATGGGCATTGATATGATCGACCTCCTGCGGGGAGACGTCCGCATCCTGTAACGCAATCTTCATGCATCGCACGGCACCCTCTCCCCCTTCCGCGGGAGAAGTAATATGATACGCATCGGCGGTCATTCCATATCCGATAATTTCGGCATAGATCTTTGCCCCTCGGCGTTCGGCCCGCGTCCACTCCTCCAGAATCACCACCCCCGAACCTTCGCCCAAAACAAAACCGTCACGATCCCGATCGAATGGCCGGCTGGCGGCTTTGGGATCATCATTTCGTGTGGATAAGGTGCGCGCGGAGGAAAACCCCGCGACCGACAACGGCGTAATCGCTGCTTCCGCGCCACCGGCAATCATCGCATCGGCCTCCCCTCGCTGAATCAGCCGAAAGGCGTCTCCAATACAGTGGGTTCCCGTTGCGCAGGCGGTCACCGCGCAAGAGTTCGGTCCACGCGCGCCAAAACGAATCGCAATCTGTCCGGAGGCCAAATTAATAATCGACATCGGAATAAAAAAGGGAGTAATTTTTTTCGGGCCTTTTTCTAAGAGAACATTGTGCCACTGCTCAATCGCGTTGAGTCCCCCGATGCCGGACCCGACATAAACACCGACCCGATCATCGTTGAATGTCTTGAGCCCTGCGTCATCCATCGCGATCTGGGATGCTGCCATTGCAAAATGGATAAACCGATCCATCTTTTTTATCTCCTTCGGATCGATAAAATCTTGGGGATTAAACTCTTTAACTTCCGCGGCGATTTGGCAGGGGAAATCCGTGGGATCAAAATGGGTAATACGGCCGACGCCCGACTCCCCGGAAAGGAGCGCCTTCCATGTGGCATCGACACCGATGCCAAGCGGCGTGACCGCCCCCAACCCTGTAATGACAACCCTTCTTTTCATGGATGTTACCCGTCAATCGGGTGGAAAAACGAGAGGCCCAGCACACGGCCCCCTACCCTGGCCAAACAACGGGGATTGTCCTCCGGGTCGTGAACCCTACATTTTTTCTTTGATGTAATCGAGGGCGTTTTGTACCGTAAGAATTTTTTCGGCGCTCTCATCCGGGATTTCAATCCCGAACTCCTCTTCCAACGCCATCACCAGCTCGACGGTATCCAGCGAGTCGGCACCGAGATCATCCACAAAGGAGGCCTCGGGAGTGACATCATCCGGTTCGACACTCAACTGCGTGCAAATAATTTTCTTTACTCGTTCATAGATATCCAATCTCTTTCCCTCCTGATAGAATGGTTAACGGGAACGGCCCCCTACATATACATCCCGCCATTGACATTTAAGACCTGACCGGTCAGATAGCCTGCCTGATCCGAGGCCAAAAAAGCAACGGCGTGGGCAATATCATCCGGCGTTCCCAGCCGGCCCAGCGGGATGGACTTCAAAAGATTCTCCCGCACCTCCACCGAGAGCGGCGCCGTCATCGCGGTATCAATAAAGCCCGGTGCCACCGCATTCACCGTTATTCCGCGCGCGGCATACTCTCTCGCCAATGTCTTCGTCAGACCAATGAGGGCGGCCTTCGATGCGGAATAGTTGGCCTGACCCGGATTCCCCGCAACACCCGCAATCGAGCTGATGCTGATAATCCGCCCCCAACGTTGTTTCGTCATCAAGGGCAACACCGCTTTTATGCCATGATAGGCCCCCTTGAGATTAACCGCCATCACCGCGTCCCAGTCCTCCTCTTTCATGCGGAGGAACAGGCCATCCCGGGTGATCCCCGCGTTATTGACCAGAATATCAACGCGTCCCCACGCCGAAACCGTCTCGGCCACCAGCCTCTTAACATCATCGGAAACGGCAACATTCGCGGAAACGGCCAAAACGTTTCGTCCGTTGGATTGGAGCGTTGCAGCCGCCTCTTCTGCTGCCTTTTGATCGAGGTCGGAGACTACCACACTCGCCCCGAGCGAAGCAAGAAGGGTCGCGATGGACAACCCAATGCCGCGCGCGCTCCCCGTAACAATCGCAATTTTATCTTCCAGTCCTGTTTGCATCGCCCTTTATCTCCCCTACCCTAACCCTCCGTCCCTTTTAGATGTAGGGCAAGACGGGCCTTTTCGATCCCCTCGGAATCTTCTACATTCATGACCCGAAGGGTGCGATCGATTCGTTTTAATAGACCGGATAACACACGACCGGGACCGATTTCAATGAAAAAATCGGCACCAAGAGTTCGAATGGTTTGAATCGACGGCTCCCAAAGCAGCGGGTAGGCCAACTGATTCACCAACGATGGAAGAATCTCCGCCCAGGTCGTCATGACGTTCGCCTGAAAATTATTGACCAGAGGCACGAGCGGGTCTTTTCCGTTGATCTGAGAGAGGGCCGTCTCGAGCTGTCGACAGGCCGGTTTCATGAGTGGGGAATGCGACGGAACACTGACGGCCAATCGAATCGCGCGTTTCGCGCCCCGTTCCGCAGCCAACGCCATCGCTTTTTCTAATGCCTCTTTTTCTCCCGCGATGACAATTTGATCCGGCGCGTTGAAATTTGCCGGAACAACAACGCCGCCGGTATCGGCCGCGGCCTTTTGACAAACCTCCTCAACGGTTTTTCTATCCAACCCAACCAGCGCGGCCATGCCTCCGGTACTCATTGCGGCCTGCATAAAAGCCCCGCGTTGTGAAACAATCGAGACCGCATCACGAAAGGAGATCGCTTCGGCGGCAACCAACGCCGTATATTCCCCAAGGCTATGGCCGGCAACGCAGACGCCCTCTTTTACGGTCAGAGCGAGAGACCGCCATACGGCAATACTGGCCGTTAAAATCGCCGGCTGCGTGAACTCCGTCTGATTGAGTTTCTCTTCTGGCCCCTCAAAGCAGAGTTTTGCCATGTCCCAGCCTACGACATCGCTGGCCTCGTCAAATGTTTGTTTTGCGATTTCGACGGAACGATAAAGGGCCGATCCCATCCCCACATATTGCGACCCCTGACCTGGGAAAATAAACGCGATTTTCATATGTATTGATTCTCTGTTGGTAATATTAATGGTCTCATAATAGT
>CAZSME010000006.1:0-15491 GCA_964607665.1 uncultured Nitrospirota bacterium
TTTTTTTTCTTGTGCTATATTGAGGCAGGTTACGTGATTGCCCTTTAATGTGGGAGAGGGGGCGGTGAAGCGATTTCTAATCGGCATGTTTGGGGGGGGAGGGATGATTTTCCTCTCCCTGCTTGTTTTTATGAGCGTGAAAAACGTGCCGCGGGAGATCCCACAGGGGGTAGAGGGGGCCGTAGACGACTCCGCCGATGTCGCGCTTTCTGGGGTCGCATTCGTCCAAACGAAAGACGGCATGAAAGACTGGGAGCTCCGCGCGGAACGGGCCGAATTTTTTGAAAAAGATCGCACCGCGCAACTTTCGAATATTGCGATCGTGATGAAAACCGGGTCCGGGGATGAGATGACCCTACGGGGAGACCGGGGGAGCATCGATACCGACGGCAACGATTTTTCGATCAACAAAGAAAATAATCCGGTCTCCGTTCAATTGCGCAACGGCTATACCATTCAAACGGATTCACTCCACTGGGTTTCGGAAGAGCGGGCGATCCGGACAGACGATCCGGTTGTGATTGTCGGGCCGGGCATCAACATTCAGGGGGAAGGCTTAACGGTCTGGGTGGATCACGCGGACCTGATGGTTTTAAACAATGTTCAAGCGAACGTGTACTAATGTTATTTTTTCAACCCTTCTTCTTTTGGAAGGGATAGGGGGGGGGGTCACAACGAATGTTGTGACCGCGGCAAAATCCGACGGGCAGAAGGCTGTTCCCGTTCCTGCCGATGGGAAGATCGGGGCGCCCGCTCCCATCTCCATTACTTCAGAAAAGATGATGGTCAAGGGGTCCGAGGATAAGGTCTTTTTTGAAGGCGCGGTGCGCATTCAAAAGGGGGATGTCCGGATCGCGGCCCGTCGCGCGGAGGTGATGCTTTCCAATAACGAGATGGCGAAAACAATTGCGCCCGCGCCAGCTGATTTTCCGTTGGGCGAAGGGAAAGGGGTCGCAAAAATCGAGATTACAGGGGATGTCGAAGTCCGACAGGGAGAACAACGGATTTTGGCACAGCGAGGGACGTATAATGCCGAAAAGGGTGAAATCGTTTTAACGGGGGAGCCGGAGATGTGGGGAGAAGGGTACCATGTAAGGGGAACGGCGATTACCTTTTCTTTAACGCAAAAGCGAAGCTTCGTTGAGGGCAGTCGATTAACCCTGAACTCCGGCCCCAGCAAAGGGGGTAAACGACCCACATCCACGGTGGGCGCTCTGTCGAATAAGGGCCGCCGGAAAGCCGAGTAACGGGCCCCGGGCCGATAGGCTTTTTAATCTCCTCCCCCTTTGGGGAGAGGATTGCGGTGGGGAGAGCGGAAGACCATGCTAGAAGCGGTGGCGCTGGAAAAATCGTACTACAAACGAACCGCCGTGAGAAACGTCACATTGCAGGTGGCCCCCGGCGAAATTGTCGGATTGTTAGGCCCCAATGGGGCCGGCAAGACCACCACATTTCAAATGATGGTCGGGCTGGCGGCTCCGAGCCGGGGATCGGTTTTATTAAATAAAGAACCGATCACGCGGTTGCCACTTTATCGCCGCGCCCGAATGGGATTGAGTTATCTTCCACAGGAAGCCTCTATTTTTAGAAAAATGACGGTGGAGCAAAACGTTCTGGCCATTCTTGAAATGCAACCCAACGGCAACGGACATGCCGCACTCGCCTCGGCGATGGAGGGGGGGATGCCTTCAACGCCGCCCCCCCCTCAAACCATGGAGGCCCGTGCCGCCGCCCTTTTAGCGGAGTTGAACATTGAGCATCTGGCCAAAAATCCGGCCCATACCCTTTCGGGTGGGGAACGCCGCCGGCTTGAAATCACCCGGGCCCTGGCCCATGCCCCGCAATTCCTTCTCTTGGATGAACCGTTTTCCGGAATCGATCCGATTGTGGTGGGCGAAATTCAACAGATTCTTTTTCAGCTCAAGGGAAAGGGGATTGGGATTTTAATAACCGATCATAATGTGGCGGAAACCTTGATGGTATGCGATCGTGCCTATATCATGCATGATGGCGAGATTCTTCTTTCGGGCACCCCCTCTGAAATCGCGAAGAGTCGATTGGCCAGAGAAGTTTATTTGGGGCCGCGGTTTCATCTGCCCGAACCGGTAACCACCCCGTAAGATCGTTACGGGATTATTTTCAGGGAGACACGATGGCTTGGCAAGAAGGCGGAATGAAGGCAAGGTTGGACCTGCGGCTGGGTCAAAAGTTGGTGATGACACCGCAGTTGCAGCAGGCGATTAAACTGCTTCAGCTCTCCCGACTGGAACTCAATCAAGTGGTGGAACAGGAAATGATTGAAAATCCGCTGCTGGAAGAGGTTGCAGACGAGACCTCCGAGGGAGAAGGGGAACCGGCGGAGTCGTCCCCAGAAGAGGCCGACCGGGCAAAAGAGGAGGGGGGAGAGGCAACCGAAGAAGAGAGAGAGAATCTTGACCTGAAGTGGGACAGCTTCTATGAAGCTGAAGAGCGGGAACGGGTGGAGACCGAAACCACCGTGGAGATGCCCGATGAACGACCGTCTTATGAGCAAACATTGGCCCGGCCCGTTTCGTTAGCCGATCATCTCCTTTGGCAATTGGGATTGGTCTCTCTCACCGAAAGGGAACGGGAAATCGGTACCGTGCTTATTGGCAACATTGAAGACAATGGCTATTTGGAAACCCCCTTGGAAGAGATTGCGGGCAGTTTGTGTGTTCCGGCGGCAGAGGTTGAGGCGGTCTTAAAGGTCATTCAAGGCTTTGATCCGGCCGGCGTGGGGGCGAGAAACCTGACCGAATGTCTCTTGATACAGATTGGGCCGTTGGGCCTTTCGGGGTCGTTGGTCGAAACACTCATCAAGCATCACTTGGAGAATCTCGAGAAAAGACGGTACGCGAATATCGTCAAGGAATGCGGGGTTTCGATGGAGGAGGTGCTACAGGCCTCTAAAATCATTGAGCATCTTGAGCCCAAGCCGGGCCGGCCGTTTTATTCGAACGAGAACTTTAGCATCATTCCCGACGTTTTTATTGTCAAGACCGATGAGATAATAGAGACGCAAAACGAAGCGGGCACCACGGAAGCGGAATCCCCGTCGCCCACCCGGATGGGCGAGGCGCCTCCCCCGGCCGGGGGACCGGAAAAGTACATTTGTCTGTTAAACGACGATGGCCTTCCAAAGATGAAGATCAGTGGCTACTATCAATCCCTTTTGAAGTCGAAAAAACCGGAGGAGGCGGCCACGCGCACCTATCTGGAAGAGAAGTTTCGGTCGGCGGTCTGGCTGATCCGCAGTATTGAGCAGCGAAACCGAACCATTCTGAAGGTGGCCGAATCGATCTTAAAATTTCAGTACGCGTTTATGGAAAAAGGGGTGAGTCATCTTAAGCCGCTGGTCTTAAAACAGGTGGCGGAAGATATTTCCATGCACGAATCAACCGTCTCCCGTGTGACCACCCACAAGTATATCCATACCCCGCAGGGGATTTATGAGCTGAAGTTTTTTTTCAACGGGTCGCTGGCGTCGGTGGGGGGCGGCGCAGACCCCCTTTCGTCGGTCGCCGTGCGTGAGAAAATTGAACGGATGGTTTCGGAAGAGAATGCAGCCCACCCGCTGACCGATCAGGAGATTGTCGATCGATTAAAGCGGGACAACGTGGAGATTGCCCGCCGAACCGTCAGCAAGTACCGCGCCGAGTTAAAGATCGCCACGGCGTCGCGACGGCGGCGGCCCGCTTAAAAACGGATAAGAAGGGAGAAGAAAAATGGAGATTACCATTACGGGAAGACAGATGACGGTCACGCCGACATTGAAAAAGTATATCGAGGGGCAGGCCCAAAAAATCGGGAAGTATGGGTCGAAGCCGCCTCAGGTGACCTTCACGCTGCACGTACAAAAATACCGTCACATTGCCGAGGCGCATGTCAACGCGAACGGCGTTGTTCTTCAGGCGGAGGAGGAAACCGATAATATGCATGCCTCCGTAGACCAGGTCATTGCAAAAATTGAACGACAGCTAAAAAAGAGCAAAGAAAAGGGGGTCAACCATCGTGTGCGTCCGACATCCGGAGGCAAAAGGGGTGCGGCAAAAGGGGTGCGGGCATCGGTCGTCCCAGGCGATGGAAACGGGCCGACGGAGGCGTTCGAGACCGTAGAAAGAGAACCGGTTTCCGTCGCGGTGATGACCCTGGAGGAGGCGCTGTTGCAAATGAAAGCCGACAAAAAAGAGTTCCTGCTTTTTCGAAACAAGAAAGGTCGGCAATGGAACCTCCTCTACAAAAAAAGGGAGGGCGCGCTCCTGCTGATGGAGCCGGCCGACTCGGCCTCATGACAAAAAATATCCGGTTGGTCATTATTAGCGGGTTGTCCGGTGCCGGAAAAAGCGCGGTGCTGAAATGCTTTGAGGATATCGGCTTTTTCTGCGTCGATAATCTTCCTCCAAAACTTTTCTTTAAATTTGTGGACCTGTGCGCGCAGACGGGAAACGAGGTCAACCAGGTGGCGCTGGGCGTCGATATCCGTAACCGGGAGTTTCTTACCGACTTTCTGGATGTGTATGAATCCCTGTCCCAAGAGGGGTATCCTGTTGAGTTTATTTTTATCGACGCGCAGGATGAAATTTTAGCGCGACGGTTTTCGGAATCGCGACGGCCGCACCCGTTGGCCAAGGGCCGATCGGTCTCCGAAGGGATTTTAGAGGAACGCGAGAAGCTGTCGGAGCTAAAAAAACGGGCCCATCAGACTATCGACACCTCCCACCTCTCGGTCTACGAACTCAAGGAAACCATTGTCCATAACTATGTGAAGAGGGAAGAAGGCAAACGGCTTCAAATCTCTCTTTTGTCGTTTGGATTCAAGTATGGGTTGCCGTATGGCTTGGATTTGCTCTTTGATGTCCGGTTTCTTAAAAACCCGAATTTCCAAAGGACATTGCGGCCGTTGACCGGAGAGGACAAGGCCGTGCAGCAGTTTGTGAACGCCCTTCCGGAAACGGAAATTTTTATGAAGAAGCTGATCGACTTTTTAGACTTTCTGGTTCCCCTGTATGAGCAGGAAGGGAAAAGCTATCTGACAATTGGCATTGGCTGCACCGGCGGACGGCACCGTTCGGTTGCGATTGCAAGCCGATTAAAAGCGGTGTTGCAGGAACGCTGGGGAGGGCTTGGACAGACCCTCCTGTTGCGTCATCGAGACATTCACCATCCCATTACGGGGTAACGCGCAAATCGGGGCAATGGGGGAGGGCCGTGGGACGACGTATATCGGCGGGAAGAGGGGAGGTGAACCGTGTACTGGGAACGGTATGCTTCTTTGTCTCCCTGCTCGTGTTGTTCTCTTGTCAGTCGGGTCCTGAGCCAAATCCGCACACCGATTGGGCCGATGTCACCCTCTACGCAACGGGTATTGGGCCGATTCGGCAGTGGTCGGAGGAGGCACGCATTCGGGGTGTCCAGCAGGCCAAAGCGGATGCGGCATCGCAGCTGACGGCAAAAATCTTGGCCCTTCGTGCCGATGCCGACGAACCTCTTTCTGTAAAGGCGCACAAGGATGAACAGATGCGGAAGAGGATTGCCGCGTTTGTGAGGGGGGCGGACGTCATCGCGATTGAAAATCGCGCCGACGGGGTTACCGTGCAAACCCGCCTTTTCCTTGGAGGGCACTTTAAGGCCACATTGGGCCTCTTAAAGAGAAAGGTGATTTCCGGACCCCAACGGCCCCAGGAGGACTCCTTTTGACACCGTGTCTGCCGCGTCTTGACGTCGAACAACTGCAAGAGTCCACATTATTTTTCCTGGCCGAAGATCCCGGAACCGACGGGTCTCTCCTCGATGAAATTGCCAAGTGTTTCCTCACCACGGAACCGCTGATTGAGAAAATCGCGCGGCACCCTCATGTCGATAAAACCACATTGAATTATATTCGCCTCTTCGGAACGCCTTCCTCGGTTTCGTTTTTGGAGCGGATAAACCAGGAGTCCCTGCCGGAATCCGAGGTGGAGGCAAAGCGGGTAACGATGGTGAACCAACTCCGCGTACCCGACAAGATTCGATTGGCATTAAAGGGGAATAAGGAGGCACGCACCCTTCTGCTGAAAGACCCGAATCGGCTTGTTGTGCTTGCGGTTTTAAAAAGTCCCCGATTGACGGACGACGAGGTGGAAAACATCGCCAAGTCCAGAAATATGTCGGAGGAGGCCCTACGAACCGTGGCGCGAAATTCGACATGGGTTCGACGGTATTCGGTGGTGGAAGCGTTAGTCAATAATCCCAAAACCCCGCTGACCCTCTCGATGGGTTTCTTGAAAAGTCTGAGGGTAAAAGCCCTGGTGGATTTATCAAAAAATAAAGGGATTTCCGCGGCACTTCGAACCACCGCGCTTAAAATGGTTCAAACAAAAAAGGTGGGGGCGGGTTAACGGGCTTGACAATCGTAACAAAGTCGGTATACTGGCTCCTCGAATTGTCGCATCGGGGATCAACTCTAAGAAACAGGAGAAGCGCAGATGTTGTCGGTGATGTCCTATTTTTATGGAAAAAGTGTGGTGGGCCTGGATATCGGGTCCGGTGCGATTAAACTGGTTCAATTAAAAAAAACCAAGCGGGGATATCTCTTGCAGCGATTCGGCATTTTGCCGCTGGACCCCGAGCTGATTGTGGATGGGGCCGTTATGGATGCAAGCCAGGTGGTGTTGGCCATTAAGGAGCTGATCGCAAAGGAGTCCGTCCGTATAAAAAATGTGGCCCTGTCGGTTTCCGGCCATTCCCTGATTGTGAAGAAGATCAGTCTTCCGCTGATGACGGAGGAAGAGCTCCAGGAATCGATTAAGTGGGAAGCGGAGCAATTTATTCCGTTTGACATCAACGACGTGAATATCGATTTTCATGTTCTGCAAACGTCGGAGACGCAACGGGCCGAAGAGGGCCAGATGCCGGTTTTGCTGGTTGCAGTCAAAAAAGACAAGCTAAAGGAATATACCAATCTGGTCATGGAGGCCGGGCTCAATCCGGTCATTGGCGATGTCGATGCCTTTGCGTTGGAAAACGCCTACACCGAAAATTACGATGTCAAGGAAGGGGAGACCATTGCGTTGGTCAACATGGGCGCATCTGTGATGAACATCAATATTTTGAAGGGAGGCGTATTTTCCTTCACGCGGGATATTTCGATTGGCGGGAAACAGTACAATGAGGCCCTTCAGCGGGAAATGGATTTAAGTTTTGACCAGGCCGAGCGGGCAAAACGGGTTGAGGAGGTCGAAGGGGTGGACCCGAATCAGGTGAACGATATTATACAGCGTTTGAATTCCGAAATGGTTTCCGAAGTCGTTCGTTCCTTTGACTACTTTAAAACCACATCGCCGAATGAAACGATCGACCGCATTCTTCTGAGTGGGGGAAGCGCAAAGCTTCCGGAGATGACCGCATTGCTAACGGAACGATCGGGCATTCCCGTCGAATTATTTAACCCCTTCAATCGGATTGAGGTGCCGCCCGATCTGTTTGATGCGGACTTTATCGCTCAAATGGCGCCGCAGGCCGCGGTGGGGGTGGGATTGGCATTGCGGCGTATGGGAGATCGATGGTCCGAATAAACCTTATTTCTTCGGAGGACACCCGAAGAAGAAAGCGAAAACCGATTGAGTTCCAGAATCAGTTGATTCTGGGCTCCGTCTTGATTTCTTTCGTGGTGTTACTTTTAGGGTCCGGTTGGATCCTTTTAGACAGAAAGCTGGCCGCTCTGGAAGTCGAGAAAACACAAAAACAGCAGGAACTGGAGCTATTAAAGGCACAGGTAAAAGAGGTCGAAAATTACGAACGGGACAAAAAAGTGGTTCTGGAGCGCATTGCGGTTATCGAGCAGTTACGCACCAATCAGGCGATTCCCGTTCGGCTTCTGAATGGGGTGAGCGAGAGCATCCCCGCTCGGGTCTGGCTGGTCACGCTTACCGAAAACGGAGGCCGGGTTGACCTGCAGGGGAAATCGATGACGAACGGCGAGATCGTCGATTTCGTCAATAGCCTTAGAACAAATCCGGCCTTTAAAAATGTTCAGATTGTGGAGTCCAAGCAAGAACGAGATGTGGGGGTCTCGGTTTATACGTTTACGCTCACGTTTTCTGTTTTGTCTTAGTGAAAAATGTTTGCAACGCTTTTAGAGAAAATACAGGCCCTAACCAATACGCAAAAATCGATTGCCTGTTCTGCGATTATTGTGTTATTGGCGGGGGCCTTTGTTTGGTATGTTTTTCTTCCGAAACGGGCGCTTATTAATCAACAGCAAGATGAAATTGCCGTTTTGAATACCGATATTAATATTCGTCGAACAAAAGCGCGTCGGCTCGAGGCCTTGAAAAAAGAATACGAAATGCTGAAACGACAGTTGATTGCATTGGAAAAACATTTGCCCCCCGAGGAAGAGGTCGAGCTTTTACTCAAGCAGGTCTCCGAGTTGGGAGAGAAAAATGGCCTTCTGATCAAACTCTGGAAACCCCAGACGAAAAAGCCCAATGCTTCGGGAATCTACACCGAGATTCCGATGACAATGGAGGTGAATGGCGGGTATCATTCGGTCGGTTCATTTTTCGAGAGAATCAGCGAGCTGCCCCGTATTGTGAATGTATCGAATATTAAGATCGGAGGTGCTAAAACGGAGGCGGGACGGTTTTCGATAGAAACGAGTTTCTTGGCCACAACGTTTGCGGTGATTGAAAAAACAGAAGAAACGTCGCCGCCGCCCAGCTGAACCGGTGTATGTATTATGAGGCAGTAAGTTGTCGGGTGGACTGATTCGCGTCGGATCGCGCCCAATGTCCATACCATTGGGCGGATACGCTTAACGTGTGTTAATGAAGAAGAACAGGTTTATTTTAGGAACGGCGATTCTCTTTCTGGTGAGTGGCGGTGTCACGCGCGCCGCGGCTCCGGAAAAGGGGGAAATGCAGTCTGTGTTAAAAACGGCCCCTAATGCACCGCAGGGGGAGGTTGATCCGTTGCAGTTGTTGGAAGAAATGCGGAACATTCCGCGGTTCGAGTATAACCCTTCGGGACGGCGGGATCCGTTTCGATCGTTTGTGCAGCCGGGAGGGGATCAGTTTAAAGATCTGCCCCCCCTTCAACGGGTCGCGCTTGACCAGCTTAAGTTGGTCGGGGTGGCATCGGGGGAGGGTATGGTGGGCGCGATGGTGGCCACTCCGGACGGTAAGGCCTATCCTGTGAGGCGAGGAACGAAAATTGGGACGAATCGGGGCCAGGTCAAGGAGATTCGCTCACGGGCTATTGTTGTTGAGGAGCCGTATTTAAACATTTTTGGTCGGGCCACGGTGAGGCAGGTTGTCATGGAGCTACCTACAAAGAAAAAGGAGGGGCAGGAATGAAGGGGGTTTTATCCCATATCTTGATCGGGGTGTTAGGGTGGAGTTTGTTATCGTGTTCTCCAAAAGTAGCCCCAGTGGCTGTTGATGCTGCTTCGGAAGCAAAGGAGGCCACACAACTACAGGAGATTCGGGTGGTTCCGACAGCTCTAAAAACAGAGGTGTTCATCGTTGGACAGGGGCCAATGACTTACACCACATTCCATCTTACGGAGCCCGATCGCCTTGTTATCGATATTCTTGGGGTTGGCTTGGGTGCGTTTACGGAGTCCATCTCGATACCCGAGGGGCCGATTGTCACGATTCTTCCTAAAACAGCGGAGGATGGCCGTGTCGCACGTATTGAAATGGAGACGCGCAGCGAGGTGAGAACGAATATTACCCCCGATGGCGTAACGTTGCATGTTGAGGCCAGTGTGCCTCCCGAGGCTCTTGTAGAGGAAAAGGCCGCAGTCGAACCGTCCCCCATGATGGCCAACGAAAAGAAAGAGATGGAGAGGGGGGCAGAGGTCGTCTCTGCCATTCGATTTGATCGAAAGAAGGACTTGGAGCTTGTGATTGTTGCCGACGGGGCCCTTTCTCCACACCTTTTCTACCTCGATGCGCACCGGCTTGTGATTGACCTGCCTGAGGTACGATTGGCCTCAAAAATCGAAGCCGTTGCGGTAAATGATCGTGCGGTGAAGCAGGTGCGTGTTGGGGAACATCCGGACAAGTTACGGCTGGTTGTTGACCTTTTATCCCCCGTGGAGTATTCGGCACAGCAGGCGAAGAATGAGTTGCGCGTGACCCTAAAGGAGGTTGCGCTGGAAAAGATTCAAGAGAAGATTCAGGCCGATGCCACCGTGACACAAAAGGTGCCGGCTTCTCGCCCAACCGTCGCAACGCCCCCCGATACGCCGGAACCGTTTCAGCCCGCCTCAAAATATGTCGGGCGAAAAATCTCTCTTGATTTTCGGGATGCGGAAATCGCAGACATTATCCGTCTGATTGCCGAGGTGAGCGGCCTCAATATTGTGTTGAGCGAAGATGTAAAAGGGAAGATGACATTGAAACTGGTCAATGTTCCCTGGGACCAGGCTTTGGACACTATTTTAACGATGAATACGCTGGGCCAAGAACGGGAGGGGAGCATTATCGTTATCGCGACGTTAGCCAGCATCACACAGCGGAGGGATGAAGAGGCCAAAGCGAAAGAGAGCGGGATGAAGGCGGAGGACCGTATCACGCGCGTGATCTACCTGAACTACGCGGAGGGCAAAACCATGTCGGAGCCCTTAAAGAAACTCCTGTCTCCGCGGGGCGATATCACCGTGGATGAACGAACAAATACCCTTATCGTTAAAGATATTGAAGAAAATATGGAAGAAATATTGCGTATGGCAAAGACCTTGGATACGAGAACGCCCCAGGTGTCCATTGAGGCCCGTATCGTTCAGGTCGCACCCCGATTTAATCGATCTTTAGGCGTTCGGTGGGGCGCAAACTATCGAGGCATTGTCGACAGCAACTTGATCCGTGTCAACACCCCTTCTGAAGGGTCCGGTTTTGGTGCAGGCACTCCGGATTTCGCGGTGAACGTGCCGGCCTCAACAAATTTTGGCGGCTTGGGTTTTACCTTCGGCCGGTTTACCGACAACCCATTGACCCTTGATTTACGGCTTTCCGCGGGCGAGACGCAGGGGTTAACCAAAATCGTTTCGACGCCAAAAATAACCGTTTTGGATAACCAGCAGGCCGTCATATCTCAGGGGGAGTCCATCCCCTTTCAAACGACCTCCGCGGAAGGAACTCAAACCACATTTATTGATGCGGCCTTAAATCTTAAGGTCACGCCGCATATCTCTGCCGACGGGGGGATTGTCATGAAGGTGAGTGTCACAAAAAATGCGCCGGGGGAAACGCGAAGTGGGGCCGGCCCATCGATTCTCAAAAAAGAGGCGACCACCAACGTGCTGGTTGTCGATGGAGAAACGGTGGTCATCGGCGGCATTCAAGAGACGACGGAGGTCGAGTCGATTTCGGGCATCCCCTTGCTGATGAGAATACCGATCATCGGATGGCTTTTTAAAAATAAAGACAAAAGGAAAGAGGACTCGGAGCTGCTTGTGTTTATTACCCCGAGGATCATTCGATAGGGGGAAAGGGGGAACGACGGGATTCCGGTTAAAAGCGTACCGGAATAACGCACTTACCGTGGCTCTGGCGGTGGGGGGATTTACAGTGCTGAATGAAGAATATTGTGTTGATCGGCTTTATGGGGACGGGGAAATCGGCCGTTGGAAAACGGCTAGCCCGTGCGTTGCACTTTAGGTTCGTCGATACCGATGGGCTCATTGAGCAAAAGACGGGGAAAACGATTTCTGATATATTCGAACAAGAGGGCGAGGGGGCGTTTCGGGCATTAGAGGAAGAGGTCATCCGGGAGGTGACACAGCAGGAACAGCAGGTGATTTCAACAGGGGGGGGGGCTGTATTAAACCGGAACAATATCGATCGCCTTGGCCAGAACGGTATCCTTGTTTGGTTGAGAGCCTCTCCGGAAACGATTTTAAGGCGGGCACAAAGGAGACCCGAAAAGAGACCGCTTTTGAAGGTAAGCGATCCTCAACGGGAAATAGAGCGTCTTTTACAGGAGAGGATACCCTATTATCAGCAAGCGGTCTTTTCGGTGGAAACATCCAATATCAGTGTCGATGAGGCAGCCGATCAGGTTAAAAAGGGGATTTTAGAGATTGAGGGTCGAAAAGGTTGCTCTTAGTCTCACGGGAGGACGAGGATACGACGTTATTATCGGTTATGGCCTTATCCCCCGCATTGGAAAATATATGAGAAAGGTTTCAGTCGGTGAGCAGGTTGCCGTGGTGACACATCCGAGAATCGAACGCCTTTATGGAAAAGAGGTCATGACAAGCTTAAAGGGGTCGGGGTTTTCTCCTATCCTTATTCGGATTCCGGAGGGAGAGCAACACAAAACCCTTTCACATGTTAACCGTATATACGATGTTTTAATTGAACGAAGGTTTGAGAGGTCTTCGACACTCATTGCGCTGGGAGGGGGTGTTGTGGGAGACATGACGGGATTTGCCGCCGCTTCGTTTTTGCGGGGGATCTCCTATATCCAGTGTCCCACATCGGTGGTTGCACAGGTCGATGCCGCCATTGGCGGAAAAACCGGTGTGGATCACCCAAAAGGTAAAAACCTCATTGGCGCGTTTCACCACCCCTCTTTGGTCTTTATTGACCCGGCAACCCTTCAAACCCTTTCAAAACGGGAGTTTGTTGCCGGTTTGGCGGAGATTGTGAAATATGGCGTAATTTCTGATCCGAGACTCTTTTCTTTTATGGAGGCCAATGTTGCGGCAATTTTGGATCGGGATAAACGATGCCTGACCTATTGTATAAAACGGTCTGTTGAGATTAAGGCGCATGTTGTGATGGCTGACGAAAAAGAATCGGGGCTGAGAAAGATATTAAACTATGGCCATACATTGGGTCATGCCATCGAGACATTAACCGGTTATCAACGATACAAACATGGAGAAGCCATCGCCATTGGAATGGTTGCGGCGGCCCAGATGGCCTATCGATTGGGCATAGGAGGTCATGAACTTGTCGTACGGCAGAGGCGCCTTCTTGAGGCCTTTGGTCTTCCGACAGACCTTCCCAACTTGAGACCGGATGACCTCTTAGATGTGATGGCGTCGGACAAAAAAGTGATGAATGGCGAGATTTATTTTGTCTTGCCGGAGAAGATCGGACATGTTCGTGTTGAAAAAATAGGGCGAAGAGCCCTGGTTGGAATTCTAAACGGTTTCTGTTTGAATTAAAGGAGGTAGGAGCGTGGCGTGGGAGATCGTAAAATGGGGGGGAAAGGGGGGCGTAGCGATACTGTTACTCCTTGTGGCGGCTTGTGGAGAGGTCGGGGGCTCGGGTCAGTGCGGCGGCGCAGAGAGCACAGCAACCTGTCTTCGGATTGAAAGCATTGTACCGGGGGAGGGAGATAATGGCTCCAATGTGGATGCATTTCGAGGCACATGTAACGCCTTTGAAGTGGCTCAAGACGCTACGGTTGAGCCGGAAGCCGAACTATTTACCGACCACAATGCCAAGATTACGATTTCTAACAAACGGCTTCCTGGGGTTCCAAACGAAGAACCCTTATCCGATATAACACTTTCCAGCTACGCCATTACCTATTCTCTGAATCGATGTCCATCCGGGGCGACGTGTCCGACAACATTGAGTTCTTTAACGGCCAACCAACAGATTTCCATCCCGGCTGATGACACGGTTGAAACTTCGTTACCCTTTGTTCCCCTTTCAACCAAATTTGAATATGACGAGTTGGGTGGATCGGAGCTTGAGTTTCCATCCTATACGGCAACCTATACGATTATCGGTACGGATTCATTTGGTAACGATATTTCCGTGCAGGGATCGGCTGAGTTTACGATCGGCAACTTTGATAACTGTTCGGGGACATAAGTGTTGCCGTTACTTCAACGCCCAATTCGATAGCAGGGGACGCCTTTCCAGCCGAAACCGGCTTGAACATCTTTTCTAAAAATGCCGAAGATTGCCCGCGCGCTCTTAAGTGTTTATGATAAAACCGGTATCGTTGCGTTCGCGCGGGGGCTGCAATCGCAGGGGGTAGAGCTCCTTTCCTCCGGTGGCACATCGGCCCTGCTGAAAAAGGAAGGGGTCTCGACAAAAGAGGTCTCGTCCTATACCGGCTCTCCGGAAATTCTGGGAGGCCGGGTCAAAACACTTCACCCGATGATCCATGGCGGTATCCTGGCCAAACGGGATAAACCCGATCATCAACAGGATATGGCGAAGGTGGGAATCTCGCCGATCGACTTAGTTGTCGTCAATCTCTACCCCTTTCAGGCAACCATTTCAAAACCGTCCTTCACGCATGAAGAGGCGTTGGAGAATATCGATATCGGCGGGCCGACACTGATTCGCGCCGCCGCCAAAAACTATAAAGATGTCATTGTCGTTGTTGATCCAACCGATTATCCGATGATCTTGGATGCGATCTCGAAGGGAGAGATTTCGGAACAAACCCGATTAACGCTTGCCCGAAAGGCCTTTCATCATACGGCCGATTACGACCGCGTCATCTCGTCGTATCTGGATTGCCGAGGGGGGGATGAAAAACCAGAGGAGACGTTTCCTGCGGTCCTCACCATAAACTATCAAAAAGTGAAGACCCTTCGGTATGGGGAAAACCCGCACCAGAAGGCGGCCTTTTACAAGGAAGCGGAAACCCCGGGGGATGGGAGTGTCGGGGGAGGATGGGGCGATGCAAAAATCCTCTGGGGCAAGGAGATGTCTTACAATAATTTCCTCGATACCGACTCGGCCTTATCGTTGGCCTCTGAATTTAAAGAGCCGGTTGCCGTCATTGTCAAACATAATAACCCCTGTGGTGTCGCAACCGGGAAAAGCCTGTTGGAGTCGTATCAGAAGGCCAAGGCCACCGATCCGGCTTCCGCGTTTGGGGGGGTTGCCGCATTTAATCAGCCGATAACCGAAGAGTTGGCCGCGGAGATCATCACGACCTTTATGGAAGTGGTCGCCGCGCCCGGAGTTTCTCCGGAGGCGTTAACCCTCTTGCAAAAGAAAAAAGACCTCCGTGTTCTAACAATAGAACATTTCACGAAAGGCGGCCTTGATTTTCGAAAGATAGCCGGAGGTCTTTTGGTCCAAGAGGCCAACCTCCTGACCGATGCGGCCAATCCCAACGCGAGAAAAGTGGTGACCCGTCGCGTGCCCACACCCGAGGAGAACGAGGCGATGGCCTTTGCCTGGAAGGTCTGTAAACATATTAAGTCGAATGCGATTGTTTTGGCCCATCCGGGACAGATTGTTGGAATCGGTGCAGGACAGATGAGCCGGATTGATTCCGTTCAAATTGCGCTGATGAAGGCCAAAACGCCTGTGGCAGGGACCGTAATGGCCTCCGACGCATTTTTCCCGTTCCGAGACGGAATCGACGCGGCCGGAAAGGCCGGGATTTCGGCAATCATTCAGCCGGGCGGATCAATTCGAGACCCAGAGGTCATCCAAGCGGCCGATGAACACAATATGGCGATGGTCTTCACCGGCATCCGCCACTTCCGCCATTAA
>CAZSME010000006.1:15591-17647 GCA_964607665.1 uncultured Nitrospirota bacterium
GTGGGTGGAGGCGGTCGAGAGGCCGCCTTCGTTCATAAAATTGCCCAAAGCCCAAGGGCAAAAAAAATCTTCTGCGCCCCCGGAAATGCGGGGATGGCCACGTATGCCACCCTCGTTCCGATTGCGGTTAATCAAATCGAGCAACTGGTTTTGTTTGCTAAACAGCATCAAATCGACCTGACTGTGGTCGGTCCGGAGCTGCCTCTTGCGTTGGGTATTGTGAATCGGTTTCGCGAAGAGGGCTTACCGATTTTTGGCCCAACACAACAGGCTGCACAAATCGAATCCAGCAAGGTCTTCTCTAAAGAGTTTATGCAAACATATCAGATTCCGACGCCCCACGCCGAACGGGTGACACTCAATGAGGCCTACGAAAAGATCAAGACGATCACGATGCCGATTGTTCTGAAGGTCGATGGGTTGGCCGCCGGAAAGGGTGTTGTCATTGCCCAAAATATCGAGGAGGCCCGGCAGGGACTCGATCGTTTTGGAACGATGGGGGAGGCCTCACGACAGATTCTCCTTGAACAATATCTAACCGGCGTCGAGGCCACTTTTTTTGTTGTTGCCGATGGGACATCCGCGATTCCGTTGGCCTCCGCGCGGGATCATAAACGGCTTTTCGAGGGGAATAACGGCCCGAATACCGGCGGCATGGGGGCGATCTCCCCCTCCCCCGACATCACCCCCGCGATGGAAGCAGAGGTCATGTCCAAAATTGTCCGTCCCACGTTAACGGGGTTGGTCAACGAGGGGATGCCGTACCAGGGGGTGCTTTATGTGGGTCTTATGTTAACAGAGGCCGGCCCGTTTGTTTTAGAATTTAACGCCCGATTTGGCGATCCCGAGGCCCAGGCCGTTCTGCTTCGCCTTCAAACCGACTGGATCGATCTAATGGAAGCGGTATTAGAGCACCGGCTCGACACATTGAAATTAGAGTGGAGCGATGCGGTTTCTGTTTGTGTCGTTCTGGCATCGGCGGGGTATCCGGAAGCGTACACAAAGGGGGAGGTGATCCGGGGTTTGGATAAGATCAATGACCCCTCGGTTACGGTTTTTCACGCCGGAACAAGAAAAGATCAAAACCAAACGGTAACCGACGGGGGGCGGGTTTTGGGTGTGACAGCCATTGGACAGGATTGGACAACGGCGCGGGGGCGCGTCTACCATGCCATTGATCAGATCTCCTTTCGTGGCATGCAATACAGGAAGGACATTGGGCAATAAGCGATCCTGTATGTGGGAGCAACATTTACAAGACGAGATTGCGGCCCTCTGTTCAAAAAATCTATTTCGCTCGTTAACCCCTGTGGATTCCGGATCGGATACCACCCTCGATGGCAAAATGTTGGCCTTTTGCTCCAACAATTATCTGGGGCTGGCCAATCATCCACGCCTCAAGGCCGCCGCAATCGACGCGACACAAACCTGGGGTATTGGCGCCGGCGCGTCGCGGTTGATCTCCGGCAATCTTCGGCTCTATGAAACACTCGAAACAAAAATCGCGCAGTTCAAATCGTGTGAAAAGGCCCTGGTTTTTAATTCGGGTTACACGACCAACATCGGCGTTTTGAGCGCGTTGATTGATGAGAAGACGCTGATCCTGTTTGATCGACTCAACCATGCCAGCCTGCTCGATGGCGTTCGTCTTTCCAAAGGGCGTCTACGTGTCTATCGTCATAAAGATATGGAACAGCTACACGCGCTTCTTTCCAAAAGATCGGCCAATCAAAAGGCGATCATCGTGACCGACGGGGTGTTCAGTATGGATGGCGATATGACCCCGTTGCCCGACATTGTCGCGCTGGCCGAGCAGTACGACGCCCTTGTGTATCTGGATGATGCCCATGCGACCGGCATATTGGGCGATCGGGGTCGAGGGACCGCCGAGCATTTTCATATCGAGAGTGATCGGATTATCCAGATGGGCACATTGAGCAAGGCCTTAGGCGGTTTCGGCGGGTTTATCGCGGGGAGCGATTTGCTGATCCGGTATTGTATCAACAAGGCACGTTCCCTGATCTACACAACGGCCCTGCCGCCATCCGTTCTGGCA
>CAZSME010000007.1:0-16496 GCA_964607665.1 uncultured Nitrospirota bacterium
GTAGACGCGGCTGCCCAAAAGCAGCGCCACGCCAACGGCAACATAAATCGCGCCAACAACAACGCTCGGCGCGCCCCCCATTCGAATAATGCGGCCCAACGCGATCATCCCCAAAACGAGTACCCAGCTTTTTACGCTAAACGTCATGTAAAAGGGTGATGGCTCGGGCAGCGATTGAATACGGGCGATATTCTTTCGACCTACTTTGGTGATGACAAACTTCCCCTTGATAAACCCGATTGTTAAGGCCAGCAGAAGGCTGATCCCCTCTGTCATCCCGATTCCCGCCTGCTCCCCTGGAAGAATCCCCATCGTCCGGTTTCCAAATAAGAAAATCAGACCGGCCATGAGCAGACCAAAACCAACCATTCCCCACAACGCGGCTGCCATTTTCAAATGGGTGTCATGCGATACATTCATTGTTTCTCTCCTTTTTGTCGCTGCCGTAATACTTCATATACGATGACCCCAACGGCCACCGAGACATTGAGTGACGCGATCACCCCCGACATCGGCAACGAAACAACCCTGTCACATCGTGCCATAATTTTTGAGTGCATTCCTGCCCCTTCACTGCCCGCCACGATCACCACCGGGCCGCGGAAATCGGCCTCGGTATAAGAGACCGGCGCGTTCGCATCCATACCGATAACCATCCCGGTTCTTCCCCATTCCCCTTTTTGCAGTTGGTCAATCGTTTGAGACAGGTTTGTCACGCGCGCGATGGGAAGATGGGCCACCGCGCCGGCAGAGGTTTTTGCCACCACCGGTGAGAGACCCGCGGCGCGCCGTTTGGGAAGAATCACGCCGTGCACACCGGCCGCCTCGGCCGTTCTTAAGATCGCGCCCAGATTGCGCGGATCCTCCACACCATCCAGCAGAAGCAGAAAAGGCACCTCCCGACGTTTTGCGGCGACAGAAAGAAGCGCGTCAACGTCATGGTACGATTCAGCGGAAACCATCGCCAGGACACCCTGATGTTTTATCGTTCCGGCGATCCGGTTTAACTCCTCTCGATGAACGATGGCCAGCGGCACCTTTTTCTGCTGGGCCAGGAGCCGAATCGTTTCGGCTTCGCGTTCCCCTCGGTGTAACGCAAGATAAATTTTTAAAACCGCTCGATCGGATTGGAGGATTTCTAAAACCGGATGCACCCCATAGACAATCTCTTCTGCCCGGCTCATCGTTTGACCCGTGTGGACCCGTCGGGCCGGTCTTCTAAGATATATCCTGCCCGGGAAAGTTCCGCCCGAATGCGATCGGACATCGCGAAATCGCCGGCTTTTCTGGCCTCCTCCCTCTGTCGCACCCGTTGAAGCATTTCTTCTTCTCCTAATGTTTCAGCGGTTGCCTCCTTCCACGGAACATATCGCCATTCCGAAACCGGCACCTGAAAAAGCCCCAGAACATTTCCGATCGCCCGGAAGGTGTTGCGGACCGTGCCCGTTTCTTTCTTCTTCTCCAGCTCCGCCCGTTTTAGATTGGCTTCAGATCGAAACTGCTGTAAGACCGCGATCGCTTTGGCGGTATTAAAATCATCATCCATCGCTTCTTCAAACAACGTGCGAAAACGAAGAGAAAGATCGTCTTCGCGACTTCCATTATCGGCGACAGGTTGCTCCTCCAGCTTTTCAAACAAGGTGTAAAAATTATCGAGGCCGGCCTTGGCCTCGGCCAGCGAGGCATCGGAGAAATCGATCGGAGAACGGTAATGGGTTGAAAGCAGGTAATAACGCAAAACGTCCGCGACAATGGCCTCCGAGAAGGGGTTGGATTTTTCAAATATCTCATCAATGGTGAAAAAATTGCCCAACGATTTTGACATTTTTTCGGCATGAATCGTGACATGCCCATGATGAATCCAGCCCTGTACAAACGGTTTTCCGGTGTACGCCTCGGACTGCGCGATCTCGTTTTCGTGATGCGGAAAGATCAAATCACTCCCTCCGCCATGCAGGTCAATGGTTTGGCCCAGATGTTTAATCGCCATCGCGGAACATTCGATATGCCAGCCGGGCCGGCCGGGGCCCCAGGGCGATTCCCAGAACGGCTCGTTGGGCTTGGCCGCCTTCCAGAGGGCAAAATCCAACGGGTTCTTCTTGTTCTCGTCCACCTCAACACGTCCCCCACCCCCTGCGATCATTTCATCCAGATTTCGGCCAGAAAGTTTTCCGTACGAAGAAAAACGGGCCACTTCAAAATAAACATTTCCGGAGATCGCGTAGGCCACCCCTTTGGCAATCAGGCTTTCAATCAGCGCAATCATTTCCGGTATATGCCCCGTTGCCTTTGGGGCGAGGGTGGGGGGACGAACCCGAAGACGCGCCATATCTTTTTCATACGCGGCAATATAGCGGTCAACAATCTCTTTGAAATCGCACCCCTCCTGATTCGCGCGATGAATAATCTTGTCATCCACGTCGGTAAAATTTTTTACAAAGCGGACATGGAACCCCTTATATTCAAGATAGTTTCGAATGACATCAAAGACAATCGCGGAGCGGGCATGACCCAGATGACAGAGGTCATATACTGTCATCCCGCAGACGTAGAGCCCGACTTCGTTTGGACGTTGTGGAGTAAGCGGCTGCCGTTTACCCGACAGGGTGTTGGTAATTTTTATTCCCATCCAAAGGCTCCCAGGAGGGGGACAAACATGCAGGGGATAAGGGACTGGGTCGTCACCCCTTCGGCCTCCTTTACAATGAGGCATAAGGCCTGCGCCTCCCGTGACCCGACGGGGATGATCATCCGTCCCCCCACCTTGAGTTGCTCAACGAGCGGCACAGGAACGTCGGGAGAGCCGGCCGCGACTAAAATCGCGTCAAACGGCGATTCCTCTTTCCAGCCGTATGTGCCATCGGCCTCACGAATCACCACATTCTGGCAATGCAGCGTCTCCAACATCTTCCAGGCCCGGGAGACGAGCCGCGCGATCCGTTCAATGGATAAGACGCGCGCGGCCAGACGGGATAAGATCGCGGTTTGATATCCCGACCCGGTTCCAATTTCCAGAACTTTTTCCACGCCTGTAAGCCGGAGTGATTCCGACATCAGGGCAACGATATACGGTTGTGAGAGGGTTTGTCCTTCTCCGATCGGCAGGGCATAATCGTCATACGCGCGTCCTTGCAACGCTTCCTCAACAAAAAGATGGCGGGGTACGTCTCGCATCGCGGCCAACACCCGTTCATCGGAAATCTTTCGACTCACAATCTGGTTTTCAACCATCCGTTGTCGTGCGACCCGATAAAGCGATTCTTGCGTCAACCGACGTTTCCTTCTGTGGGGGATTGGGTTATCGACGCATTCAACTGGGTCGGGGCGACTGGATTTGAACCAGCGACCACTCGCACCCCAAGCGAGTGCGCTACCAGGCTGCGCTACGCCCCGATAAAGAGTTTATTGTTGAGACCGATTTCAACCCTGTTCCTATTTCGCCAAAATCTCCAAAAGCTCTTCCAGCTCTTTTTTTACGGCGCCCAATGTGTCCTCGGGAAGATCATGAATGGGCCTTCTTGACTGCAACTTCTTCCGTGCCCCGGAAATGGTCCACCCCTCTTTGTGTAAAAGCCGTTTGATCTCTAAGATCAGGTCCACCTCTTTTTTCGTATAAACCCGCTGTCCGCCCGAATTTTTTTTGGGGCGAAGCGACGGAAACTCCATCTCCCAAAAACGGAGGACATACGCCTCCAGACCCGTTATCTGGCTGACCTCCCCGATTTTATAAAAAAGCTTTTCCATTTACAGGGGCTTGCGTTGTCTCCATGGCGGGTTTACAGGCGGCCCAACGGCCGGTACGCCGGCTGCGGGCCGACTTCACTCGTTGGGGCCCGTGGCCCCCCGCGCCGCCCCAACACGTTGTTTGAACTCCGGACTGGCCTTAAAGGAAACCACCTTGCGAGGTGTTACCGCAATGGCTTCTCCGGTCTTTGGGTTTCTCCCCATCCGTTCCCGTTTTTTGCGAACCACAAAGTTCCCAAACCCTGAAATCTTCACCGTCTCCCCTTTTCGTAAGGTCTCTTTAATCACCGCTAACATCGTCTCGATCATCTCTCCCGACTCTTTGCGAGAAATACCCACCCGGTCAAAAAGAGCGCCCGCAATATCCGCCTTTCTCATTCGATACTCCTTTTTATTGATAATCGTGTATGCCTATCGTTTTTCTTTGTATCGCCCATTCGCGTCAAAGTCAAGGGTCAGACCGTTTTGTTGCCTGAGCCAACTTGTATTCAATGCTGTCAACGAGCGCCTGCCAGCTGGCATCGATAATATTTTCCGAAACACCCACCGTGCCCCATTTCATTTTTCCATCGCCCGACTCGGTTAAGACCCGCACCTTGGCCGCGCTCCCTTCCTGCGCGGCCAAAACACGCACCTTATAATCCAACAGTCGGACCTCCGAAAGCGCGGGATAAAACCGTTGCAGGGCCTTTCGAAGGGCGTTGTCCAACGCGTTCACCGGCCCGTTGCCAATCGCGGCGGTGTGTTCGGTCTGACCATTCACATGCACTAAGATCGTCGCTTCCGAAACCGTCTCCTCTTTTCGTTTTTCGACAATCACCCGAAACCCGACCAGATCGAAAAATCGTTTATGCCGCCCCAGCGCCTTTTTCATTAAAAGCTCCAGCGATCCCTCCGCCCCTTCAAACTGATACCCCTGATGCTCCAGCTCTTTTAACTGTTGCAAAATCTCTTTGACCCGCGGGTGATCCGATGCCAGTGGAATGTTGTAGGCCTTCGCCTTTTCCAAAACGCTCCCCTGTCCGGCATAATCGGAGATCAAAATCCGCTGCCGATTCCCCACCCGGCCGGGGGAGATATGCTCGTATGTTTTTGCATCCTTTCGAACCGCGTCAACATGCACCCCGCCCTTATGCGCAAAGGCCGCGTCGCCGACATAGGGCTGATATTTATTCGGTGCAAGGTTGGCAATCTCGCTGACAAAACGAGAGACCTCATGCAGCCGTTTTAACTGCGCGTCGGAAACGCAATCGATTCCCATCTTCAGTTTTAGATTGGGAATAATCGACGTGAGGTTGGCATTGCCGCATCGTTCTCCAAAACCATTGATCGTCCCCTGTACCTGTGAGACGCCGGCTCCGACGGCCGTTAATGCGTTGGCCACCGCCATCTCCGCGTCGTTATGGGTGTGAATCCCGAGTGGCGTTTTGAACCGCGCACGCACCGCGTCAACGGCCTCTTTTATCTCCCACGGCATCGTTCCGCCATTCGTATCACAAAGGATAAGAGACGACGCGCCCGCCGCTTCCGCTGTCTCCAGGCTCTTCATTGCGTATTCGGGGTTCGCCTTCCATCCATCGAAGAAATGTTCCGCGTCGAAAAAGACCTGTTTCCCTTTTTCCCGCAAATAGGCAATCGAGTCGAAGATCAGTTCCAGATTTTTTTTAAGCGGCACGCTTAATACCGATTGAACATGCAGGTCCCAGCTTTTTCCAAACAGGGTGACCACCTCGGTACCGGCTTGCAGCAACGACTGAATCGTGGGATCGTCCGCGACCTTATTCCGCGCCTTTCGTGTCGAACCAAACGCGACGACGGTTGCCGTCTTCAGGTTGAGATTTTTTGCCTCTTTGAAAAAAAGGGCATCTTTGGGGTTCGCGCCGGGCCAGCCCCCTTCGATGTAGTGCACCCCCAGCTCATCCAGCTTTTGGGCGATCCGAAGCTTGTCCTCCAGCGAGAACGCCATCTCTTCCGATTGCGCGCCGTCTCGCAACGTCGTATCGTAAATTTCAACCTGCCTCATCCCTACTTACCCTTTTTCCCCGCGCTTTTTTGAACGGTCTTGATCTCTTCTCCAAGTCCAAACGCGTCATGAAGGGCGCGGACCGCCAGCTCGGCATATTTCGCGTCAATAACACAGGAAATCTTAATCTCCGATGTAACGATCATTAGAATATTGATTCCTTCTGCGGCCAACGTCGTGAACATCTTTGCGGCGGTTCCGGAATGAGATCGCATCCCGACCCCGACGATGGAGACCTTTGCAATATGATCCACAAACGCGATCTCTTTCACGCCAATCTCGGACTTCAATTTGGAAAGGATTTTTTGGGCCCGTTTAGCATCGCCCGTTGGCACGGTAAACGACAGATCGGTCAGGCCCCCCTGACTCACATTCTGAACAATCATATCGACAACGATTTTCTCTTCGGCAACGGCGGAAAAGATTTTTGAGGCAATGCCGGGCCGATCGGGCACGCCCACTAAGGTTATCTTTGCCTGGTTCTTATCACAGGTGACACCCGAGACCACATCTCGTTCCATTTCCATATCCTCCTTCGTGACCAGTGTCCCTTCGCCTTCATGAAAAGAAGACCGCACAGAGACCGGTACCTGATATCGCATGGCAAACTGCACCGACCGGGGCTGCAACACCTTCGCCCCCAATGAGGCCAGCTCCAACATCACCTCATAAGAAATTTTAGAAAGCTTTCGAGCCGAAGGGACAATATGCGGATCGGCCGTGTAGACGCCATCCACATCGGTATAAATATCACAACGATCGGCATGAAGTCTCGCGGCCAGGGCCACCGCCGTAATATCGGAGCCGCCGCGGCCCAACGTCGTGACGTCCGATTCCCGATTGATCCCCTGAAATCCCGCCACAATCGGAACAACACCGGTATCCAGCGCGTGGCGAATCCGATCCCCGGTAATCTTCTCAATCCGCGCGTTCATATGCGTCGCGTCGGTTAAAATCCCCACCTGTCTTCCGGTGAACGAACGCGCGGGAACCCCTTCGGCCTGCAGTGCAATTGCCAAAAGTGCCGTGGTGACCCGTTCCCCGGTGGACAGCAGCATGTCCATCTCGCGCGCGTGGGCATGACGTGTCGCCTGTTCAGGGATGTAGGGGAGGGCAGCGATCTGATAGGCCAGGTCAATTAAGCGATCGGTCTCGCCCGCCATCGCGGAGACCACCACCACCACCTGATCTCCCTTCTTTGTTTCCTGAAGCACCCGCTGGGCAACATGCCGAATCCGGTCCGTGCTCCCCACCGACGTCCCACCGAATTTTTGGACAATCAACGCCATCTATAAACCCAATACCTTTAACACCGCATTCAGCTCCGCCTTGACCGTCACCGGATTTTCAGATCGCTCGACCGCGAAGTTGGCATCTTTTAATCCATGTCCCGACAAGGTACAAACCACGACATCCCCTGTTTTGAAAACACCGCTTTGGGCCATTTTAATCACACCGGCCACCGAGGCCGCGGATGCCGGTTCACAAAAACATCCTTCCAGACGGGCCACATGACGATATGCCGCAACAATCTCGTCATCGGTGACCGATTGAATCGTTCCCTCCGACTCTTGCGCCGCGAGAACGGCTTCGTTCCATGACGCGGGATTGCCGATTCGAATCGCCGTGGCCACGGTTTGGGGATGTTCAACAACATGCCCCAAAACAATCGGGGCCGCGCCGGCCGCTTGAAACCCCATCATTTTCGGCAAAGAGGCTATTTTTCCGCGTTGATGATACTCCTTATATCCTCGCCAGTAGGCGGTGATATTGCCCGCATTCCCTACCGGAAGCACATGGTACGTCGGCGCGCGTCCTGCTCCACGTCCTGTCCCCAATTGATCACACACTTCAAACGCCGCTGTTTTTTGTCCTTCAATCCGGTACGGGTTAATGGAGTTGACCAACGTGATCGGATATTTTTCGGCAATGGTTTTGACCAACCGCAAGGCTTCATCGAAGTTGCCGTCGACTTGAACCACGGTCGCGCCATGGATCACCGCCTGGGCCAACTTTCCCAACGCGATCTTTCCCTGTGGAATTAAAACATACGCCGGTATTTGGGCACGGGCGGAAAAGGCCGCGGCCGATGCCGACGTATTGCCGGTGGACGCGCAGATCACCGCTTGGGCCCCGGCCTCTTTGGCCTTCGAAATCGCCATCGTCATCCCGCGATCTTTGAACGAACCGGTCGGGTTCGACCCTTCGCATTTTAAGTAAAGGTCGATTGGAAGCGATAACGCCTCGCAAAGCCGCGAGGCCCGCACCAGCGGGGTGTTCCCTTCCAAAAGGGTGATCACCGGCGTCTTTTCCGTTACCGGCAAAAAGGCGCGATAGGCTTCAATGATGCCGGGCCAGATCATACTCTCTCCTAATCGACTTCTCCCTCAACGCGAATCAAAACGGTTGGCTTGTAAACGGCGTCGCTCCGATCAATCTTTTTCAGCGCCGCCTGAATATCTTTCTCACGGGCCTGATGGGTCATCATCACCAGGGGCACCGCGCCGGCCTCTTTTCGCCCCTGCTGAATCACCGAGGCGATACTAATGTGATGTCGTCCTAACACCCCCGATATTTCTGAAAGCACCCCGGGCCGATCTTCCACCATAAATCGGAGATAGTAGCCGCTTCGAATCTCATCCATCGGCTTAATCGGGAGGGTGATCCGCTCCGAAGACAGATAGCCCGTGTGGGGCACGCGGCCCATACTGCCATGGAGCATGTTGCGCGCGATATCGATGAGATCACTCACCACGGCGCTGCCGGTGGGCAGCGATCCCGCGCCCCGTCCATAAAAAAGGGTGCTGCCCATCGCCTCTCCGACAATATAGATCGCGTTAAAGACGCCGCCGACCTGGGACAAGAGATATTCCCGTGGAACCATCGTGGGATGAACACGCGCCTCGATCTTGCCGTCGGAACATTTCGCGATCGCCAGCAATTTCATCGTATACCCAAACTCCCGGGCAAAGGCGATATCCAACGGCGTTACGCTATCGATCCCCTCCGTATAAACCGCCTGAATGGGGACGGTCGTTCCAAAAGCCAACGCGGTGAGAATGGCCAGCTTATGCGCCGAGTCGCCCCCACCAATATCCAGGGTTGGATCGGCCTCCGCGTAGCCTAACGTTTGCGCCTCTTTCAAGACATCGGAAAAGGCCCGGCCCTCCTCGGACATTTTCGTTAAGATATAGTTGCTGGTCCCATTCACGATTCCAAAAATGGCCGAGATTTTTTCGGCCGACAACCCTTCCTTAATGGCCCGTATGATCGGAATCCCGCCGCCCACCGATCCCTCAAATCCAATCTGTAATTTTTGTTCGTCCGCGAGCTTAAAAAGCGTTTCGCCGTGAGCCGCCAGAAGCGCCTTGTTCGCGGTGACAACATGTTTGCCGGAGCGCAATGCCTCTTTGATAAATCGGCCCGCGGGATCGATCCCGCCGATGAGTTCCACGACAATATCAATATCGGGGTCCCGAATGACCTCCTTCGGATCGGTCGTTAAAATCCCTTTGGGAACATGGACGCCGCGATTGCGTTTGATATCGATATCGGCGATCCGGGACAATACCATCGGCACACCCAATCGGCGAGCGAGGAGCTCGTTCTGCTCGGTTAAAATTTTAACTACGCCGGTTCCGACCGTTCCAAAGCCTATGAGGCCGACACGAATTGTTTTTCCCATCACAGGTCCTGATGCAGTGCCGACTTGATTCCCTGAATCGCCTGACGGGTGCGATGCTCATTTTCAACCAGCGCGAATCGAACCCAATCGTCGCCATATTCACCGAAGCCGATCCCGGGGGATACCGCCACCTTTGCTTTGGTTAAGAGGTATTTGGAAAATTCGAGTGAACCCATTCTTGAAAAGGCGTCGGGGATTTTGGCCCAGACAAACATCGTGGCCTTCGGTTTCTCCACTTTCCAACCGACGCGATTTAATCCATCGACCAGCACGTCTCGTCGGATACGATACCGTTCTATAATCTCTTGCACACACGCCTGTGGCCCGTTTAAGGCGACAATAGAGGCCACCTGAACCGGCTGAAAGATGCCATAGTCGAGATAGCTTTTAATCTTGGTCAAGGCCCCGATCATCTCACGATTCCCCACACAGAATCCAACGCGCCAGCCGGGCATGTTATAGCTTTTCGAAAGGGTATAAAACTCCACCCCAACATCTTTCGCCCCGGGCACCTGCAGAAACGAGGGCGCCTTATAGCCGTCAAAGACCAGATCGGCATAGGCCAGGTCGTGCACCACCATGAGCTGATTTTCTTTCGCAAAATCGACCACCTTTTGAAAAAAGTCGAGTGTCACCACCTCGGTTGTCGGATTATGCGGAAAATTGATAATCAACATTTTGGGACGGGGCCAGGCCTGTTTCGTCGCGTGTTGCATCTCCTCAAAAAAATCTCGCCCCGGCATCAGCGGAATCGACCGAATCTCCCCGCCCGCGATAATCACACTGTAAGGATGGATCGGATAGGTAGGCGATGGGGTCAGCACAACATCACCCGGACCGATCACCGCGAGTGCCAAATGGGCAATCCCCTCTTTGGATCCAATCGTTACAATCGCTTCGCTGTCGGGATCGATCTCCACCGCATAGTTTCGTTTATACCAGTTTGAAATCGCGCCACGCAGTTTTGGAATGCCGCGCGACACGGAATAGCGATGGTTTTTCGAGGCCGTTAACGCCTCCACCGCTTTATCGACAATATGCGACGGCGTCGGCTGATCGGGGTTTCCCATTCCGAAGTCGATGATATCTTCGCCGCGCGCGCGCGCCTCCGTCTTCATCGCGGTCACAATACTAAAAACGTATGGGGGAAGCCGTTTTATTCGAGGAAACTCGTGCATCGCCTAACGACCTGATTTTGTTGTGTCCAGCGTGACCTGAATCCGAAATCCGATTTTAGAAGGATCGGCGGTAATCTTGGCATCGCTCACGGTAACCGATTCGAACCCTTCGACCTTCAGCAGCGCCGCCCGGACTTGATCGACCGAATCGAACGAGGAGGTCTGGGCCTCAATCCGCACCTTTTCGTTTTCGATGGCAAACTCGGTCACATAGAACTTCACGGCATGGGGAACCGCATCGGTGATCTTCTTCAACACCAACAGAGGCGAGTCGGAACCGATTCCCAAGATGTCCGATCGTTTTCGGATATCGGCGATGGCCCCTTCGGCCTGTTTGACGGCATCCACGACATTCCGGATTTCCGGAAAGACGGCCCGAAACGCGCCATTCAGATTCCTCTTTAAGGTGTCATATTGTCTTTCTTGTTCACGCGAATGGAGATAGACGTTGGTGCCGGCTAACCCCAGCAACAGCAGGATAATCAGCGCTGTTCCGACAAGCCGCCCCCTATCCACCTTTTCTTTGGGATGAACAAACTCCCTTCGCCGAAAATTAATCACATCAAAAGGGAGCAGGGCGAGGCCCGCCGCCTGTCCGAAACAGGAGGTGATTGCGCGCGGCCGGCCCCCCAACTCATTTTCTATAATAATCTCTCGTTGCAACGCGTTTTTAAGAAACGTTGCTAAAATCCGCCTCCCACCGCCATAAAGATGAATCGGTGTTGCGGTGGACAATCCCGCCAGCTTCAAACTGGCCTCGATTTCGGTCAACCAGGAGGTCATTGCTTTTTCCAGCACGGCGGCAGCCCGCTCCTGCCGATCTCCCGGTTGGTTCAGATTACAAAAAAGCTGTTCCGCCTCTCGAAACGAAATCTGAAACTCCTCTTGCAGCCGTTCTATAAACAGGTCGCCTCCGATCGGCGTGGTTCGAGACCAATGCAGTGCTTTACTTTTTATTCCGCACAGCACGGTTTTTGTCGCGCCAATATCAATCACAATCGCATCCTTTGTCTTCTCTTTTAACCGTTTTTTAGAATGCCCCTTTGAAAAGGCATAGTAGAGCGCGACCGGGTCTGCCGTTACGGCCACCGGATCGATTCCAATCGATTTGAGCCTTTCCAGATAGTTCCGCAAAATCTCTTTTGGAGCGGCAAAGACCAGAAGCCGTGTCGTATTGGTTTTGCCCGGAAGGATTTGGTAGTCCAGCACCACATCATCCAGGGTAAATGGAATCTGCCCCTCGGCTTCGTAATAGATCGTTTTTTTAATTTTCTGCGGGTCGGTAAAGGGAAGCACAATCTCTTTAATGGAGATCAACTGCCCCGGCAACGACACGGCAATCGAATCCGACGGCTTGATTTTTTTCTCCGCGATCAGTTTTTTTAATACGGAGAGTTGCCCGTCCGAAAGGGGACGAAACGGATCGACCCCCTCTCCTCGGGGTACGGCCCGTTCAAAAAAATCGGTCAGTCCCATCCCCAACCGCATTCGAACACCACGCAGGACGCGTGCAGGGCGTACCCCTTTAATCGCATGTTGTCCGATATCCAAACCGAGTGTGATTTTATCCATAGCGGTGTCCCTTACGAAAAGGTCGGCATTCGTTTTCCATTGATTAAAACAATCGGCTCATCGATGGCCCCTTGTATGTCGAGGGTGAGCGGCTCTTTTCCGGAATAGCCCGGAATCAGAAGGGTCGCCATCCGCTTGAAGTCCCCTTTCGGGGTAATCTTAAACACAATGGAGATCAAACTCCCCGAAACCGGTTCCGTGAGAAGAAGATCGCCACGACTACTGGCAAAATCAACATGCTCCCCCTCTGCAGAAAGTTCCGAAATCGAGACGCGACCGTTTTGCCAGGCCATCTCCCCACGAATCACCGAAAAGGAAATGCGGTCTAACGGCGCCATCCATTCTTCCGATTGAATGTTGACCCCGTCGACGGTTAGCTTTAACAGACCGGTCCCGTGCAGCACATCGCTTTTTATCCAACGTCCTTCACCCTTCATATTGAGTGTTCCGGATAAACCCATTTTACCAAGATTCAATCCCACCCCTTCCTCCTTCAGTGAGAACACAACCCCGTCCGGCGTGGCATCGGCCATCAGATGCCCAACAATCTCTCCGTTATTTTCGCCCATTCGAATTCGGAAGGTAATATCCCCTTTCTGTTCTAGGAGAAGCGGGAGCAGGGCTATCTTCGCCTCAATCGATTCAATCTTAAAGGGCAGGCCGACCGGACAGGCCACAAAGACCTGCTTCCACTTGAAGTGCAATGGGATTGCGACCGACCGACTTCCGACATCCACCTGACAGTCGCTCCTCGTTTCAAAGGCCTGAACCATTTTTTGCTGGATCATCTTAAACGGAAAGGTAACATAGAAAAATCCAATAAACGCAATGCTGCCAAAGACAAGGTAGCCAAGCGCTAAAAGCCATTTTCTACTTTTGGTCGTCTCGTGCATCGTTCAACAAACGGGCTATGACGTTCGCGTGCCAAAAGGAATTTGTGTCGTTGTTTCAAAGGTCCGGATCGGAGGCCCCTCTAACGTTAACTGAACCTCGATGGCCAATGGCAGTCCCTGTGTGGGACTCGGAACCCATTCGTCCAGCCATTTTTTCTCCTTTCCATCAAAATAACGGATATTCAGTCCTAATACCGACTGGCCGAGCGTGTTCGGAACCCGTTCCTCCCGAAATTGGGCCGATCGGACCAACGCCTTTCCGGAAAGCGAATAGCTGATTTCCGCAACGTCGAATATCGGCAATGTTGTTCGAATCGGTTGATGAGCAAACGATGTAAACGCCAGGGTATCGTTCGGATAGGTCCCCCCCTCGATTTGCCGGTCTTGATCGGTTCCTTCGAGTCGCAATGCCCCAAACGGAAGCGATTCGGTCTCAAGACCGGGCGACGCCCCGCTCGCCGCCTGGTTATTCGGTGGTTTCTGATAGATCATGCTTAAGTCTTTTGTCAGGTGATAGAAGGCCACGCGGGCCAGCCGAAACGAATCGGCGCGCTTATCCAGCGCTTCAGACAGGTCGGTCGTGGAACGAAACGTTCCATAAAGGAGTGTCACCAGAACGGCGAAAATCGAAAGGGAGACTAAAATTTCAATCAGGGTAAAGCCGCGTTTATTTTTGATCATTTTTTATCACTAAAAAGATAGGTGGTCATCTGGATTCGACACCCCGAGCAAGGGTCCGTGGCGACCGCCGATTCCTTCCATAAGACACTGAGTATTAATTCTTGAACCTGCGGAAACGGCGTTTCATTCCGTGTCATCTCCCACAGGTAGTTGGGATGCTCTTCCCCAAACGTTCCTTTTCGTTCTCCCGTGTCGGCATCCCGATCAATCGAGACTTCCGAAATCTTCTTCCGGGCCAGCAGCGTGGCCTCGATGATATGATCGGCTCGCGCGGAACGCACCATATCTTTGTTCCGAAGACCCAGCAGGACGACCAAAGAAATCGCCAGGATCGACAACGCCGTCATGATTTCAATCAGGGTAAACCCTTTCGCATCATTCAACATAATGATCAAACGCGCTCACGCGCCCCGTTAATGCATTGACAACGAGGGAATATTGTTCTCCTCCCGTAATGGCCGTGTGGCGACCGATTTCTTGATCCCCCCCTCCCTCGTCCTCTTCTCCCTCTCTTAAGTGGATGGTGAATGCTTCGATTCCAATCGGCGTAAATTCGGCAAAAACCTCCCCCTCCGAAACCTTCCCCCGTCGTGCGGTTATAACATCCTCAAACACCATTCCCGCAGGAAGGCGACGTCGCTTCACGATCCGGCTTTCGTGCACCGTAACGGTATCGCCACGGCCCTGAACCGTTGCCGCCCAGTAATCGTTTGTATCCAGGTTAAAATAAAGCCGGTAGGTTTCCTTCGTTGCAGCCGATTCCTGGGTCAGAAATGAAATCGCGCCGGAAAGATGTCGCAGCGTCCGTTTGAAATCTCCCGCGGAAAACGATGCGACACGGGGAATCACCAAAAGCGCAGTCACCCCCAGAACCAGCATCACAACCATTATTTCAAGGAGTGTGAAGCCGCGCCCCTTCCCCCTCCTCTCAACCATCACGCCTTGCAAACCGGCTTCGTCTTCGAGCTTACTCCAGATTCCAGCTTTCGATATCCGCATTCTTTTTATCGCCTCCGGCCTCGCCATCCGCGCCGTAAGAGATCAGGTCATAATCGCCGTGGGTTCCCGGGCTTAAATAGACATAATCGCGAGACCAGGGGTCCTGTGGGACCTTGGGAAGATATCCCCCCTCGCGCCAGCGTTTGGGTAGCTCCCCTACGGTCGGCTGCCGCACTAACGCCTCTAACCCCTGCTCCGTTGATGGATAAACACCGTTGTCGAGTTTATAAAGATGCAGCCCCTCTTCTATATTTTTGATTTGAACTTGCGCCGCAACGATCCGGGCGTCATCGGTTCTCCCCACCAGCCGGGGCGCAACTAAAACGGCAAGGAGAGACAGAATCGTAATCACCACCATGATCTCGATCAGTGTAAACCCTTTTTGCATACTTTTCCTCCTTCCTACAAAGGATTGTATTGTACCAGATTAGATCGATTTTCGGTAGGCTGTTTTATCCGGCAGTGAAACGGCACGAAACGCCTCGATTCGCTCTCGGCATTTATTGCAGACGCCACAATGGCGATATGGTGTTCGAGAGGGTAACCTCGGCGGATGAATACACGAAAACGTTAATGATAATGGGAGTTTCGCCCCCAGGTTTAATACGTCCTTCTTGGAAAGTTGGGCAAAGGGGGTAAGCAATGTGAAGGGCGTAGCCAGCCCTTCCGAGAGGGACAGCTCAATATTCCTCAAGAACATCGGGGTGCTGTCCGAAAAAGGATTTCCTTTCAGAATCCCGAGCGCAATATGTTCTACCCGTTGCAGCGCCGCAAAAACCGCAGCCTTCGCAAGGAGTAACAGGTTCCGCCCGGGAAGATACACAGCGGCATCGTGGCTATTGTATCCAGGGACCTTTTTGCCGTTTACGCTCCAATGGGCGGGATAGATATCACCAATCGGCAGATGAACGACTTTAAGCGGCGCGACGGCGTGATACTCTTTTTTTATCTTTTCAAGATACCGACGAAGTCCGTAGATCTCCGCGGGTTCCCATAGAAAGCCCGATTGCACATAAAAAGGGATCACGCAATCGAATGTGGCAGAAAGTTGGGCGATTAAAACGGCAGAGTCGATGCCCCCGCTGGCCAGCACAAGTACCGTTTTTTTATTCATCGCAAGAGGCCCATGCCCCCCCTCTTAGGGGGCGTATGGACTAAGAGAAGTATTGTTCCAGGCCCGCCTGCGTGGGCTTCATCGCCTTATCCCCCGCCTTGAAATTCGCCGGACAAACCTCGCCATGCTTTTCAAAATATTGCAACGCATCGACCATGCGCAACGCCTCGTCAATGCTTCGCCCCAGGGGAAGGTCATTCACCACTTGGTGCCGAACTACCCCCTCTCGGTCGATTAAGAAAAGGCCGCGCAACGAGATACCGGCATCATCGATCAGGACATCATAGTCCTTCGAAATCGACTTATTCAGGTCGGAGACAATCGGATAGGTCACCCCCTCGATCCCGCCCTTTGACAGAGGCGTTTTCAGCCAGGCCAGATGACTAAACGGAGAATCAACACTCACGCCAATCACCTCCACGCCCCGACTTTTGAAATCCGGCATCCGTTTTTGGAAGGCATGCATCTCGGTCGGACAGACAAAGGTAAAGTCCAATGGATAAAAGAAAAGGATCCGATGCTTGCCCTGATAGTTGGACAATTTAAAGTTATCGATAATCGTATCTCCCTGAACCGCCTGTGCCGAAAAATCGGGGGCCTTTTTCCC
>CAZSME010000008.1:0-9524 GCA_964607665.1 uncultured Nitrospirota bacterium
TCACTGGACGAAGACAAGTATATCAAGAAATAGGAGGAAAGGTAACCCTCATTTCAGGGTCTTGGCAACATCAGAATTCATTTTGTCATCTCCACAAAGGTGGGAGTCCAGTGTCCCCCTCAAGGAACAGGCCCGTTCCTTGAAAGTCGGCCTCCCGGGCAGGTATACTGCAGGAAATCAAGGGAGGAAACCACTTTTGTCACCGTCCGATCCATTAGCCACGCTTCGTTCCAAAATCGATACACTGGATGAACGTTTGGTCGCCCTTTTGAACGAACGCGCCGCGATTGTTCAGGAGATTGGAAAGATCAAGAAGGATCAGAACGCGCGGTTTCACACGGCCGCGCGGGAGCAGGCGATCTATGACCGATTGGCAAAAATGAATACCGGCCCGTTTCCAACGGAATCGCTCAAACATGTCTTTCGCGAGATCATGGGGGGATCGTTATCGCTCGAAACCGAGATTCGGGTCGCCTATCTGGGGCCGGAAGCGACCTTTACGCATCAGGCCTGTCTGCAGCGGTTCAGCGCGTCGGTGGTCACCACACCCACTCAGAGCATTCATGAGGTCTTCGAGCAGGTCGAACGCGGTAAGGCCGAATTTGGAATCGTTCCGATCGAGAACTCGATCGAGGGGATCGTTAACTCGACGCTGGATCTGTTTGCCGACTCGTCCCTTTTAATTTATGGCGAGATTTTGCAGCCGGTTTCGCACGCGCTGATGTCAAAAACAGGTGAGAGAACGGCAATAAAGCGTATCTACTCGCATCCGCACGCGATGGCGCAATGTCGGAATTTTCTGGAGGCAAATTTTCCCGATCTGCCGCTCACCGACATGGCCAGCACCGCGCAGGCGGCCCAACGGGCCGCCACAGAAGCGTCGGCCGCGGCGATTGCGTCTACACTCGCCGCTCGGCTTTACGGGTTAACCCTTATCGAGAAGCAGATCGAAGATTACCCCCATAATGTCACCCGCTTTCTGGTGCTCTCTCAACATCCGCCAGAGAAAACAATGCGGGACAAAACATCGATCCTCGTTTCGATTCCCGATCGATCCGGGGCCCTTTATGAAACGCTCAAGCCGTTCGCGCAACATGGGATTAACCTGATGAAAATCGAATCGCGACCCTCCAAAAGGAGGCCGTGGGAATATCTGTTCTACATCGACATGGCCGGCCATCAGGAAGAAGAGAAGGTGCGATCGGCGCTCGATCAGGTGAAAAACGAGGCCCTTTTCGTCAAGGTTCTGGGCTCCTACCCGATGGCAGAGGGGCCGAAGTGATCAAGATCAATAAAACACTGGCGCAGATCCCCCCCTACGTCCCTGGAAAACCGATCGAGGCGCTGGAACGGGAGTTGGGGATTCGAAACGCGATTAAGCTGGCCTCGAATGAAAACCGGTTGGGGCCGTCCAAAAAGGGGATCGCCGCGCTTCGAAGCAGCATTGCCGAGATTTATCGCTATCCGGATGGCGGGGTCTTTTTACTCCGAAATGCATTGGCTGAAAAATGGGGTGTCGGGCCCGATCAGGTCATCGTGGGAAACGGATCGGACGAGATTCTATCGCTTCTAACCCGGGCGCTTCTTATGCCGGGGGATGAGACGATTATGGCCGATCCGTCGTTCGTCATCTATGATCTGGCAACCCGCGCGGCCCACAGCAAACCGGTTCTCGTTCCACTGACCCAAGGCCGACACGACCTGACGCAAATGGCCGCGGCGGTCACCGGGAAAACAAAAATCATCTTCATCTGTAATCCGAACAATCCAACCGGAACCATCGTGCGGCGAAAGGAGGTGGAACGGTTTTTATCGCGCCTTCCCAAGCATATTCTTGTTGTCTTTGATGAGGCGTATGGGGAGTATGCAACCGATCCCGATTTTCCACGATCCGAGCACTTCCTAAAAAGCAGAGCGGATCAACCCTCCATTATTTTTCTGCGCACCTTTTCAAAAATATATGGCCTGGCGGGGCTGCGGGTGGGATATGGGATCGGCACACCCGATCTGATCGATCTATTAAACCGGATTCGTCAGCCATTCAATGTAAACCTGTTGGCACAGCGGGCGGCCGTGGCGGCGTTATCCGATCCTACGCATGTTAAGAAATCGGTGGAGATGAACGAAAAAGGGAAGCGGTATCTTTACCGACAGTTTGACGCGATGGGAATTTCGTATTTTCCAACCGAGGCCAACTTTATCTACTTTAACCTGCCCTCGGCCAAAACAGTTTATGATGCGCTGCTTCGCAAAGGGGTTATCATTCGACATTTAGAAGACGGAGGCTTACGCGTCACCATTGGAAACAACTCGGAGATCAAACGGTTTATCCGTTCCCTTCGAGATATCATGGAGGAGATATGAACATCGGGAAGATCAATGTAGCGATGCTGATTCTTGTGGGATCAATCGGTATTGGAGTATGGGGAAATACGATTTGGGACGCGGAGGCACAGACTGGAGATCAGAACGCGGCCCAGGGCCGCCCTCCTTCTCCCGTGGAGGGGGAGGCGATCGAGGGATCCGAGAATACGGAAGGGGAGCCGGTTGATCCTGCCCTCACGCCGCCACCTCCACCAAAGCCATTGGGGTTTAACTGGCCTCATAACGGCGGAAAGATTCTGGCCGTTTCGTTCTCGTCCGATGGAAAAACCGCGCTGTCGGTTAATTCCGAGGGGTGGATTAAGTCTTGGGATACGAAAAGTGGAAAGCTGATCGGGTCGGTGCATCACAATATCAACGCCAATGCCGCCGCGTTTTTCAAGGATAAAAAGGTGGGGTTTGCAAAAAACTGGGACGCGGGCAGTACGCTCCTTCTGATCGATCTGACCAATAATAGAAAGGTCGAGACCGTTGTCGGACATGGGGGCGGGGTCACCGCGCTGGCCTTTTCACCGGGGGGAGAATCGATTTTATCCGGCGGCTGGGACAAACGGGTCATCCTCTGGGGCAGCGAACAGGGGGAGATGCGTCGGCTGTTCGCGGGACATGACCAGGTGGTCAACGCGGTTGCCCTATCGCACGATCGTTCGTTCGCGGTATCGGGCAGCGCCGATGGAACGGTCAACGTCTGGAACACCGGTACCGGCAATCGGATTCGAACAATTAAAAGTCATAAGAGGGGGGTTCTAACGGTGGCCATTTCACCGGATAGCAAATGGGTCCTCTCCGGCGGGGAGAATAAAAAAGGAAAGGTTGTCGACTATATGATCAAGCTGTGGGACGTTGCGCGTGGAAAGCTTGTTGCAAACCTGGGGGCACACGTCGCGGAGGTCACGACATCGGCTTTTTCGCCGGATGGAACACGGGCGATATCAGGGGATCGTGAGGGAACGATTAAAATTTGGGATCTGGCAACGAGAAAAGAGGTTCGAACGATTGCCGGAGAGGAAGCGGATATTACGAAGGATGAGATTCGGGTCAGCGCGTTTTCTTCCGATGGACGCCGTGTCCTTTCCGGGGGCGGTGGAAAAATTAAACTATGGGATACGGCAACCGGCGATCCGGTGGGGCCGATGCCATTCATCAGTACGGCAGAGCCCGTATTATTAGGAGGGCCATCATGATTGTTGTTCTAAAACCTTCTGCGACCGAGTCGCAAAAAGAGCATATCGTCAAAAAAATTAAAGAGGCCGGACTCACCCCGCATGTCATGCAGGGGGTCGAACGGGTTGTGATCGCGGTCATTGGTGACGAACGCGTTTTAGGGCAGGCAGGCCTTGCGGCCCTGCCCGGCGTCGAAGACGCGATGCCGATCTTATCCCCTTATAAACTGGTCAGCCGCGAATGTAAAAAAGAAGATACGGTTATTGATGTGAAGGGGGTACGGATTGGGGAAAACCGGGTGGTTGTGATGGCGGGGCCCTGCTCCGTGGAGACACGGGAGCGCCTCCTGAGTATCGCCGAGTCGGTGAAGGAGGCCGGTGCGTTGATCTTACGCGGGGGGGCGTTTAAGCCGCGAACATCGCCTTACAGTTTTCAGGGATTGGGAGAAGAAGGACTGGAGTATCTAAGCGAGGTCCGACAAAAAACCGGTCTGATCGTGATCACGGAAATTATGGACCCGCGCGATATGCCATTGATGATGAAACATGCCGACATTATTCAGATCGGCGCCCGGAATATGCAAAACTTTCGACTGCTTGCCGAGGTGGGATCGTACCCCAAACCGGTCATGCTCAAACGGGGGCTTTCGGCCACGATTAAAGAGTTTCTTCTGTCCGCGGAATATATTTTTGCGGCGGGCAATCAGCAGGTCATCTTATGTGAACGGGGCATCCGCACATTTGAAACGGCGACTCGAAACACGCTGGATCTTTCGGCCGTCCCGGTGATTAAGCAATTGTCGCATCTGCCGATTATTGTGGATCCGTCTCACGCGGTGGGAAAGACCGATTTGGTGGCCCCGATGGCCAAGGCCGCAGTAGCGGCCGGGGCCGATGGTATTATGATCGAGGTGCATTCGAATCCGGAGTTGGCCTACTGCGATGGAGAACAGGCGGTGCTTCCTCAGGATTTCAAAACGTTGATGATCCAGCTTAAGAAAATTGCTAACGCGGTTGGCCGCGAAATGTAGGGGGGTCATTTTGTTCCATCATTCCGGAATGCCTCTATCCGGAATCCAGGGTTGTCCATAATGGCTTTTTCTGGATTCCGGCTTAAAAATTGCCGGAATGACAACGTACATTTAATGAATATTTCGTAGTGCTAGGGTGGGGGAAAAGAAAGGGTAAAGTAAAAAACACAATGGCTATCCTATTCAAGCAGATAACAATCATCGGCGTGGGGCTCATCGGCGGTTCGTTGGCATTGGCTGCTAAAAAGGCCGGGCGGGTCGAGACCCTTGTTGGCTATGGAAAAAAACGGGGCGATCTCTATAAAGCGGTCTCGATGGGGGTGCTGGATCGGTATTTCTTGACCCTGCCAAAAGCCGTTGAGGGGGCCGATCTCGTTGTATTGGCCACGCCGGTGGGGATCATGGAGCCGATGGCGAACGCCATCGCGCCGCATCTTAAAAAAGATGCGATTGTAACCGACGTGGGGAGCGTAAAAGGGAAAATGGTTTCCCGCATCGAGACGATCCTCTCAAATCGCGCCTTTTTTGTCGGGGGGCATCCGATGGCCGGCGGGGAAAAATCGGGGGTACAAGCCGCCATCCCCAGTCTTTTTGAAAAATCGGTCACCCTCTTAACCCCCACGGAGAAGACCAACCGAAAGGCATTAAAAGATGTTGCCACGCTCTGGAAAGCCGTCGGGGCGTCGGTTACGGAAATCGATCCGATGGCCCATGATCAAGCGGTTGCCGCAGTCAGTCACCTGCCGCATCTCGTCGCATACGCCTTAATGGAGCTTTTTTCCCATCCTCGAATGGCAAAATCCGACCCACTCCCCTTTGCCGCGGGCAGTCTGCGTGACTTTACCCGGGTTGCCGATTCCTCTCCCGAACTTTGGCGCGATATCTTCCTGCTCAATAAAATGGCCCTCGTCGAGATGGTGGACTTATATCAAGAGACGCTGGAGAAATTAAAAAAGGCCATTTTGAACGGACAAAACGACGAGATCCTCAAGATACTGAATCGCGCCAAGACGATACGACAGAGGGTTCGCCCGTGAAGGAAGAGACCCCGGCTAATCGAGCGGTACGACCTCTGCGGGGCGTTGTAGAGGTTCCCGGGGATAAGTCGATCATGCATCGGGCATTGATCCTCTCCGCCCTCGCGGAAGGGGTCAGTGACATTATCGGTTGCCCTTCATCCGAAGATTGTCGGCGAACGATGAACGCCTTTCGGGGCATGGGGGTTTCTATTCAGGAAAAAACCGTTGAGGGTCGTTCCGCGCTGCAGGTTTCGGGGCGCGGCCTTTTTGGGTTTTCCGAGCCGACCGATCTGATCGACTGTGGAAACTCCGGAACCACCCTGCGGCTTCTCACCGGCCTTCTGTCCGGCCAGCCGTTTTTTTCAACCCTAACCGGCGATGCCTCGCTTCGCAAAAGGCCGATGCGCCGCGTGATCGATCCGTTGCGAACCATGGGGGCGGAAATTTTTGGGCGATCGGATGGAGCGCTCGCGCCATTAGCTATCGTCGGTAAAAGGCTTTCTCCCATTGAGTATACCCTCCCCGTTCCGTCGGCCCAGGTCAAATCGGCGCTCTTGTTGGCCGGCTTGATGGCATCAGGGAGAACGTCGATTACCGATCCTTACGGTTCACGGGATCATACCGAACGGATATTCGCCCACTTTGGCGCGCGATGCGAGCTGTCTGGAAAGACCTTTTCGATTGTGGGCCGATCTCCGTTTCCGGGAAAGAAGGTGGTTGTCCCGGGCGATATTTCGTCCGCGGCCTTTTTGATTGTGGGTGCCCTTATCGTTCCGGATTCGGAAATAACAATACGGAATGTGGGGGTGAATCCAACACGCGCCGGTCTTCTGACCGTTTTGAAAACGATGGGGGCGCAGATTGATATTCAGCCCGTTCAGACCGCCTCTTACGAGCCGGTTGCCGATATTACCGTGCGTGCAAGCCCTCTGACCGGTGTTACAATCGGTGAAACGGAAGAGGGAGCGTTGGGACGAGGGATCATCCCAAGCTTAATCGACGAGATTCCGATCCTCTGTATTGCCGCGGCGGCCGCGGAGGGAGAGACACGTATTCGGGGGGCGGAAGAGCTGCGGGTAAAAGAGTCCGATCGGATTGCGACGATGGCAAGAGGGCTGCGGGCGATTGGAGTGGCCGCGCAAGAGCTTCCCGACGGCATTCGAATCAAGGGAACCAAAAAGTGGATTGAGGGGCAATGTGTTACCGAACGGGACCATCGTGTAGCGATGTCAATGATCATCGCGTCACTTCGTACCACCGAGGCGATCACACTGGACGATGAGGCCTGCATTGATACCTCGTTCCCCGAGTTTAGAGCCTTGTTGGGTTCGCTGTTGGTGGGGTAGGGGTTGTCCCGGAAGGTGCCAATAATATGAGCACCCATCTTGAACAGGAGATACCGGTCCTCCTTCGCCAGATAGAGCCAACGATTGGATTGGCCATTCTGTTCGGCTCACTGGCCGCGGGAAAGGAATCGATAACGAGTGATTTAGATCTGGCCATTGATGTGGGACGCCCCCTTACAGCAAACGAGAAAATAGCAATGATCAACACGTTATCAGAAAGCACGGGCCGCCCGATTGATCTGGTGGATATCCATGCCATTGGTGAACCCCTTTTGGGACAGATTCTGCGACATGGGAAAAGAATTCTGGGCAGCGATCTTTCTTATGCCCGTTTACTCCTGAGGCATCTATTTGACCAGGCCGATTACCTGCCTTACAGAAACAGAATCCTCGCAGAAAGAAGACAGAGATGGATCGGGAAGTAATTGAACAAAAACTCGAATCGAGGATTTATTAAAGGTAACGCCATGGATTCTCCACTGATTGGTCTTTCGACACGGGCGCGTGATGAGGAGGGCCGGTACGCGTTATCGGGCCAGTACATTGAGTCTGTCCGTCGCGCGGGGGGGATACCTGTGCTTATTCCCCCCGGAGACCCGCGAATCAAGACCCTGCTTACCAGAATCGACGGGCTGCTTCTTTCGGGCGGCGGAGATATCGACCCCTCTCTTTATGGGGGTCTGTCCCATAAAGAGATCTACAGTATCGACATGGAACGCGATCAGAGCGAGATTGATTTTATACGGCAGGCCGTTTCATCTCGATTCCCGGTCCTTGGAATATGTCGCGGCATTCAGGTGATGAACGTGGCATTGGGGGGGACATTAATCGAGCATCTTCCCGATGTTGTGGGTGAGGCCGTGCCGCACCGGTCACCGGAAAAGGAAGCCTGCACCCATTCGGTAAAACTCTTGCCCGACTCGTTGGCCTTTCGGATTTTTAATCAAACGGAACTTTCTGTTCTGTCGTATCATCATCAGGCCATTCGGAAACTGGCGTCTCCATTAAGGCAGGTTGCGGCGTCTTCCGATGGGATTATCGAGGCGGTGGAAATGTGCGATCATCCTTTTTTGATCGGTGTTCAGTGGCATCCTGAACTTTCAGAAGACCCGTTGCAACAAAAGCTGTTTGACGCCTTTGTCGAAGCGGCACGCGAAAAGCGGGCAGAAGGCAAAACGCGCGTCGTGTAACGACGCTTTTGACTCACCCCAACCGGCCCCACGATGGTTGGCAAACCCTCTGCCCCTACCCGACCAACGGGAGGGTTAAGTGTTGGGGCCCTCGAAGACTTTTTTGAGCAGCGGCTCCATCTCCCCCTTGGCGGCCATCGGGTCCAAAATATCGGTATCGCCGTAAAATTGGCCGCCGATAAAGACCTTCGGCAGGGTCGGCCAATCGGTCATTCGGGATAAGGTCTCTCGTTTGGGCATATTATTCAGCACATCAATCACCTTGTAGGGATGGCCATATCGCTCGAAAAAGCTGATCGTCTCCCGCGTAAACCCGCACATCGGCATCTCTTTGGTTCCCTTGCCGTAGATGACAATTTTATTTTCCGTCGTCTCTTTCTTTATCTCGTCTTCAATCGGGTTTCCCATTGTTTCCTCCTCATTTCTATTTCGTAACCTCTTCGGGCGTATTGGATCGGATTTCTAACGCATGGATTCGGCCATCTTTCATCGGCTCGTTTAATGTTCGATAAACCGACCGCTGCCGATCTAAAAGATTCATCTCCCGAAACGCTTCGGAGATAATCTCGACGCGATAGTGATCCATCGTGCCGGTTTGATCAATAACGGTTACCTCCGCATCCGGCATTGTTTTTTTGATATAGCCAATAATCGCTTCCTTGCTGATCACAAAAAGACCCCCCGCTTCTCCCCTACTCCTTCGGGATGAATCCGGTCCCATCTAAAACGCGCCGAGCGTTTTTGCCACCTTTTTCACGTCGGCCGGCTTTACCCAAAAGATCGCGCCGTACCGTCCCGCGCCGGCGGTCACCGCGTCAATCGCGGTCACATTGATTTTAGCGGCCCCCAACTCCGATAAGATCTCCGCAACCGCTCCGATACGATCCTGCCCTTGAACGAGAAATCCGGTCTTTTTAGGGCTGATCTTTAATCCGGCCTTTTTCGCGGCCTTCTTAAACGACTCGGTATCCTCCGGGATAAAGTCGATCTGGGCCGATCTTCCGGAAGGAAATCCGGAGAAGGCCAGCATATTTACACCGGCGTCCCAAATGGCCGAAAGGGCACGCGCCCCCTCACCGGCCTTGTTCGGCACCCGAATATGGAAATAATCAACCTTTCGAATCGTGTCGCCCATCATTGACCCCTCCTTATTATTGTTAGGCGCCTCTCTAAACCTACTGCGCGACCCAACTGCTGCGTTGCGCGGCGCTCGGAATCCTCATGTACACAGCGTACATTGCGGTTCCTCCGCTCCGGGCGCCTTGCACTTGGGCCGCTCGTGACGGTTTTTAGAGGCGCCCTGTTGTTCATCACCGTATTTTCGAGCATCCCCCTGTTGCAGTATAGGCGCACCCCTTTAGCAGAATCAATGAAAAAAGCCTTTCTCTACGGG